>CAMEJC010000031.1 GCA_945919295.1 uncultured Mycoplasmatota bacterium | reverse complement strand
ATGTTCTTTCATGATTCGATCGAAAAATAGATGTAATTCTAATGATAATCTTATATATTCTTTTCGATTCATTATATTTTCTCTTAATTAGTGTATATGTTAATACTATGGAGAAAAGACAAAATTAGTTAATAAAAAATTCATCTTTTTGGGATGAATAATATTTATTCCTTTATTTTGCAGACATCAATCCATTTTACGTAACTTGTTATTTTTTCAAGTTCTTTATTAGTTACTTCAATAGCATTATTGATACTTCCACAAGCAGGAAATACTGTTTTGAATCTTTTTAAGGAATCATCTAAATAGATTTCTACGCCTTCATTTACTGCGAAGGGACAAACGCCTCCAACTGGATGTCCTATTTTTTCTTCAACAATATCACTTGGTAGCATGTGGGCTTTTTCACCAAATTCTTTACGATATTTGGCGTTGTCTATTTTGGTGTCACCTGCTGCTACTATTAAAATGTATTTATCTTTTAATTGAAAAGATAAAGTTTTGGCAATTCGGGCTTCTTCACAGTTAAGATTTTGTGCCGCTAGTGCTACCGTGGCACTTGATGATGGCAATTCAATAATTCTTTCTGCCATATTATATTTTTTTAAGTAATTTTGTACTTTTGTTGCCGACATAAATACCTCCTAATAAATTGTAAATATATTTTATTATATCATAAAAAGTATATTTTTGTTGTTAAAAATGATAATAAAATATGTTGTAAATAGGGTTGAACAATTGAATAATGATGATTAATATAAAAAATGTAATTTTATTAATTACATTTTTTATATTAATAGTTGAATTATTTCTATTATTACTCCTGAAAAGGATCCTAGTAAGTATAGTAATATTGAAATAAAAATGTTTTCTTTAATATTTTTATTTCCTTTAAATAATACTAACAGAGCTGTTCCACTTCCTGTTAGGAGACCACTTATTAGTGATGCAAAACTAATAGTATTATTTAGGTATAATTCGGTTAATATTACACTTGCTCCACAGTTAGGAATTAGACCTATTAGACTCGTAATAAATGGACCTAATAAAGTGTTTTTTAAAAATATTTTGGATAAATATTTTTCTCCACTATAGTTAAATATAATATTGATGATAAATGTTATTATTAGGATAAATAATGCTATATTTAAAGTGTGTTTTATTGTTGATGTAAGGATTCCATTTTCACAATGACAGTGGTCTTTATCACAGATTTCATAGTTTTCTTTTTCTTTTTTCTTAAATCTTTTTTCAATTATAATATCTATTATTATACCATATATGATACCAAAGAATATTTTTGTTAGTAATATCTTTATAATTATAGATATATCTACTTTTTCTGATATTAGAATAGGAAGCATCTCATCACTAGTGGATAAATATATTGATATTAATGTACCTAATGTTATTATTCTGGTAATATATAGATTGGTAGCTAAAGCAGAAAATCCACATTGTGGAATCATTCCTAATAATGAGCCGATAATAGGGCCATATTTTTTTGATTTTGTTATTATTATTTTATTTTTGGCGTTTAATTTATGTTCTATTAATTCAATAATTAAAAAGGCTATAAATAAAAATGGTAACAATTTTAGGGTATCGATTAATGTATCTAAAATTATATCTAACATATTTCCCTCCAAATCTAATTATAGCATTTGTTTATTTTTTTAGCAATATTGGTTTTATTTTTCTAGGGTTCTCATAAAAGCTTTTTTCTTTTTAGTGATTTTATAAAAGGTTCTTCTCTATATTTGTTTTTATCTAGATATGTTGATAAGTAGTTATATGCTATATTTCTTATTAAATCTTTATTATTTATGTTTATACCATTATCTTTTAATCTTTCGTTTATGTTATTTAAGTTTTTAATTTGCGCTTCTTGAGCTATTATTATACAATCTTTTGTTATATTTATTACGGCATTATAGTAGTCTAGATATTTGCTGAATGTGTAGTTTCCTTCTTCTAGTAATTTTTCGAATGTTTTTCTTACGCAGTTATATACTTCTTCATAATAATCGCTGTATTCTAGTACTTGTTTTGGTGCACTTATTTCTGTTATATATGGTGGCTTTTCGTATGGAAAATATGGTACGTTTATTTTTACACTTTGGTATTCTTTTATACATTCTAAGTTAAAAAGTAATAGTGTATCTACACTCCATGAATTAAAAGTGTTTGCTATTTCGTTAAATCCTAATTGATTTACTGACACGTATACGCCATCATAATCTTTAGATAATGCTTCATAATCTATGATGTTTAATTTATTTTTGATGTCATCGTGGGCTAGCATATAATGATATGATGGGTATTTTGTTGCTGTGTCGATTATTTTTTGTGTACTATCTATAGTTAATATTTTAGCATCTTCTTTTAAAGTGAAAAGTGCAGCTTCTTCTATATTTTTATATTTTGCTGTTTCTGGGTCTTCATACAATAGGTAATCGTGCCATTGACTTATACAGTATATTCTGCTTACAAATTCTGATGACCATAGTCCTCCGTTTGGTTTGTAAACATTTATATGCTCTATATAATTATCATCCGGGCATTTTATAAAATAATATTCTGGTCTTAATATTTTTCTAAAGACTTCTTTTGATATGTTCTTTGTACCTATTGTTATATATTTTTTCATTGTTATTTCTCTCCTTTTGTGTTATATATAATACTTTATTTAATAGTTGCTGTCAAGAAAATTATTTTTTGTTTTAAATGAAGTATTATAACTTATAGATATTGTTAATTATTTTAAAAGAATTAATAATGGAATTGATAGTTATATTTTTGATAAGTATAAGGAAAAGCTTAATATTTATTTTATTAGTATTGTAGATTTTGTCTTTTATTAAAAATCTTGTTTCAAAAGGTGGTAATGGAATTGATAATTGATATGATATGTATAATAGAAAGTAATTTTTGGCTATTATTTACATATTATTAGAAGAAAATATTAAATATTTACTTAAAAAACTTTACTTATTTTGATAAAGTTGTTATAATACTTGTGAGCGAAGAGCTCCTTGCCTGAGAAGGCCGTTAGTCCAAAAGGAGGTGTAATAATGAGAAATTATGAAATAATGTTTATCGTAAGACCAGATATTGAGGAATCAGTTGTTAAAAATGCTGTTAAATCATTAGAAAAAGTACTTACTGATCGTAAAGCTAAAATTACTTTATCTAAGGAATTAGGTCAAAAAGAATTTGCTTATGAAATAAAAAAATTTAAATCAGGTTATTACTTTTTATACAATATCGAAGCAAGTGATGATGCTGCGATTAAAGAATTTGATAGAGTAGCAAGAATCGATGAAAATATTGTTAGACATCTTGTCATAAACTTAGATAAATAAGGAGTGTAATTATGAATAAAGCAATTCTAATCGGAAGATTAACTAGAGATCCTGAACTTAGAACTACTCCAACAGGTAGAAATGTATGTCAGTTTTCTGTAGCAGTAAATAGAACATATACTAATGCTAATGGAGAAAGAGAAGCTGATTTTATTAATTGTGTAGTTTGGGATAAACAAGCTGAGAATTTAGTTAAATACCAAAAGAAGGGAAACCAAATTGCGGTAGAAGGAAGAATTCAAACAAGAAATTATGATGATAATAATGGTAAAAAGGTATATGTTACTGAAATATTAGCTAGTAATATTAGTTTCTTAGATACGAAAGGAACTAGTAATGGAGGAAGTGGATTTAATAGTTTACCTGAACCTCCAATGCAAGAAGAGTCTACTAATGTGGAAACAGTATCTGTTGAAAAAGATCCATTTGAAGCTTTTGGTGATTCTATCGAAATCAGTGACAATGATTTACCATTCTAAAAAGGAGGATAAACAATGGCAGAATTTCGTAAAAAGAGAAAAAAAGTATGTCATATGTGTTTAGGAAAACCAGTTGATTATAAAGATGTTAATGTTATATTAAAATATATTAATGATAACGGTAAGATTTTACCTAGAAGATTTACTGGTACTTGTGCTAAACATCAGAGACATGTTGCTGAACAGGTTAAAAGAGCAAGATTCATGGGATTTATTCCATTTTGTAAATAATAATATAGCTATAACTGGGCTATATTTTTTCTTTTTTCTTTTTTCATAATGACAATAAATGAAAAATATTGTATAATAGTAATTACAAAGGTGGGATTTTTTTATGAAGGTTATTTTTTTGAAGGATTTAAAAAAGCAAGGAAAGAAAAATGAAATAAAAGAGGTTAGTGATGGATATGCTACTAACTATTTGATTAAGAATGGATATGCTGTTAAATATACGAAATCAAGTAGTAATAGACGTGATAATGAAATGACTAATGATAGAATAAATGAAGAAAAAAATATTAAATTAGCTAATGAAATGAAAAATAAAATGGAAAAGGAGAAAATCACTTTTTTGGTTCAAACTGGTAAAGATGGTAAGATTTTCGGATCTATTTCTAGTAAACAAATTTGTGAAAAACTTATGGAACTTGGTTATAATGTTGATAAGAAAAAAATTATGATAGATGATCCCTTATCTTCTATTGGAAATTTTTATGTAGATGTTATATTATATAAAAAGGTGGTTGCGAAAGTAAAAGTTGAACTTAAAAGTAAGTAGGTGAAGATATGAATAAAGAATTACCTAAAAATGTTGAGGCTGAGAAATGTTTGCTTGGTTCAATGTTTTGGTCGAGGGAATCGCTTCAAAAAGGGTGTGAAGAAGTAGATAAAGATATATTTTATTTGGGAAGTCATGCTCAGATTTTTGAAGCAATTAAAACCCTTTATTTAAATAATACTCCTGTCGATATGACTGCGATTACGACTTATTTAATTAGTGCTGATAAGATAAAAGAAATAGGCGGTGTGGAATATTTAAATGAAGTTGTTAATTCAGTAGCTACTGGTGCTAATATTGAATATTATATTAGTTTGGTAACTGAAAAATATACTCTTAGAAAAATGATTGAAGTTGCTACTAATATCGTGAGCAAGGCTACTAATGCTGATATGAATGTTGCTGATACTATCGATGATGCTGAAAAACAAATTTTGAATATATCAAAATTTAGGAAAACTAGTGAGTTTAGAAGAATACAAGATGTGTTAAGTAAGGCACAAAATGATTTGGAAATTTTATCTAAGAATGGTGGAAAAATTAATGGTCTTACAACAGGATTTGGTGAACTTGATTATTTAACGGAGGGGTTGCATCCAACACAATTAATTATTATAGCAGCAAGACCTGCGGTTGGTAAAACGGCTTTTGCTTTAAATTTGGCTTTAGCTGCTGCTAAAAGTACAAAAAAGAATATTGCTATTTTTTCTTTAGAAATGCCAGCAGAGCAACTTATTATGAGAATGATTAGTTCTCTTGGTCAAATTGATAATAAAAAATTATCTACTGGTAAGCTTGAAAATGAAGATTGGAAACGTTTTAATGAAGCTATCAGTATTTTAGCTGATACTAATATTTATTTTCATGATGCTGGAGGTGTTACACCAGCCGAAATTAAAGCTAAATGTAGGAGACTTGCTACTCAGGGTGAAGGGCTTGGTCTTGTTGTGATAGATTATTTACAACTTATTGATTCTTCTTCTAAATATTCTGGTTCGAGACAACAAGAGGTATCCGAAATATCGAGGGCTCTTAAGACGATGGCTCTTGAACTTGAAGTTCCAGTTATTGCTTTATCACAATTATCTAGAAGTGTTGAAAAAAGAGAAGATAAGAAACCTGTTCTTAGTGATTTAAGGGAATCTGGATCAATTGAGCAAGATGCTGATATAGTTGCGGCTTTACATGCTCCTGATGTTGAAATTCCTGTAGGTGATGAGGTTCCTAATCCTATTCAACTTATTATACTAAAACATAGGAACGGTCCTACTAAAACAATTGACTTATTGTTTAAAAAGAGAACTTCAACATTTTTATCAATAAAAAGGGAGAGTGATAATAGTGGAAAATAATAAGTGGAGCTTTTTCACTATTCTGTTAGTTATTTTTCTATCTTTAAGTGTATTTTTATTAACTTTTTGTAAAGGTACAAATAGTGATCCAACTGTTGTGTATACTGTTTATTTAGATGGTAAAGCTATAGGAACGATAGCTTCTGAGGATAGTTTTAATGAATTTGTCAATACTAAAGAAGATGAACTTAAAAAGAAATATAATGTCGATACTGTTTATACTCCTAGAGGCGTTGAAATTAAGAAAAATCTTACTTACAACAATTTTATAAATAGTGATGAGCAAGTATATAATAAAATAATTAGTAGTAAAAATTTTACGGTTCGTGGTTATCAAATAAAGATAGTAAATCCTGATGATGAAAATGATAGTGAGATTATTTATGTTTTGTCAAAGGATATTTTTGATAAAGCTGTAGAAAATACTATAAAGGCATTTGTTGATAAAGATCAATATGATAAATTTGTATCCGGTACACAGGAAGAAGTTAAAGACTCTGGTAGCATGATAGAAAATATTGATTTTCAGGAAACTGTTACTTATAAGGAAACACTCATTTCGACGGATGAAAAAATATTTACTGATGTTGATGAACTTAGTAAATATTTACTTTATGGTACTTTAGATAAACAAGAAACTTATATAGTTAAAGATGATGATACGATTGAATCTATTGCTAATAGTCATAAACTTAATGTGCAAGAATTTTTGATTGCTAATCCTGAGTTTACGAGTGAAAATAATTTATTATATGAATCGCAAGAAGTTGTCGTTGGACTTATTGAACCAATTATTTCAGTAGTAGTAGATGTTCATAGTGTTGGTGAAGAAGAGAGAGAATATGATACTGAAATTCAATATGATTCTAGTCAATATGTTGGTTATCAAGAGGTTATTAGAGAAGGAGAAAATGGGTTATATAAAGTTACAAGAAAATCTCAATATATTAATGGTCAATTAGTATCTGGTACTATTGCTAATTCTACGGAGATTAAACCGTCGGTTAATAGAATTATTGTTAAAGGCGATAAATATGCTCCTAGTATAGCTGATTTGTCTTATTGGGGATGGCCTACGGATAAACCTTATACTATTACTTCTTATTTTCAATACCGCTGGGGTACTTTTCATAAGGCAATTGATATATATGTCGGTTATGGGTCTCCTATTTATGCTGCTAATAATGGTGTTGTATATAAAACTGGTTCGGGTTGCTATCCTGGTAATATTGGTTGTAATGGAAGGCAAGGAAATTATGTTATAATTAATCATAATGCTGGTGGTTATTATACTGTTTACATGCATATGAAGGAATTTTATGTTACTGAAGGTCAAACTGTTGCTAGAGGTCAAAAAATTGGTGCTATGGGTAATACTGGAGAAGTCTATCCGGTTCCATCTTCTTCTAATCCTTACGGTGGAACGCATCTGCACTTTGAAGTTAGAGTCGGCGGCGCCTATGGTACTTCTATTAATCCTCTAAGTCTTTATTAATGAAAATTTCTGTTTTATCTTCTGGTAGTAAAGGAAACACTACATATATTGAAACAGATAATGCAAAAATACTTATTGATATTGGTAATACTTCAAAATATGTAAAGGAGAAATTAGAGGAATTTGGAGTTAAACCAGAAAGTTTAGATGCTATACTTATTACACATACTCATATTGATCATGTAAAAGGATTGAAGATTTTTGAAAAAAAATATAATATTCCTGTTTATATAACTGATATTATGCATAGAAGTTTGGATTATTTAGAAAATTATAAAATTTTAAGCGATGATTTTGATATTAAGGATATTCATATTACTGTTATAAAAACTTCTCATGATGCTCCTGATTCAAGGGGATATATTGTTTCCAATAATGATAAATCGATTGTTTATATTACAGATACGGGATACATTAATGAAAAGTATTTTGAAATTTTAAAAAATAGAAATTTATATATAATGGAATCTAACCATGATGTTGAAATGTTAAGTAATGGAAAATATCCTTTTCAGCTTAGACAAAGAATTCTATCTGATAAGGGACATTTATCAAACTATGATTCTTCCAAGTATTTAAGCTCTTTTATAGGAGACAAAACAAAGTATATATTATTAGCCCATTTGTCTGAAGAAAATAATACTGAAGAACTTGCTTACGAGACATTAATAGATAGATTAAATCAAGATAATAAACATATAGATAATATAATTATTGCTAGACAAGATGAAGAAACGGAATTGATAACATTATGATAAAAATAATTTGTGTAGGTAAAATTAAAGAAAAATATTTACGAGATGCTATAATTGATTATATGAAGAGACTTAGCAAATATCATAAGGTAGAAATAGTCGAATTAGAGGATTCTACTATAAGTGAAGAAAAAAATAGAATTTTAAAGTGTATTAATAATAAGGATTATGTTATTACTTTAGATATTGAAGGTACAATGTTGTCTTCAATAGAATTAGCAGATAAATTAAATAAAATGTTTATTAATAATTCTAATATTTGTTTTGTTATTGGTGGTTCTTGTGGATTAGATAAGGCAGTTAAAGATAGGGCTAATTATAGTTTATCTTTTTCAAAACTTACTTTTCCACATCAACTATTTAGAGTAATCTTATTGGAACAAATATATAGAAGTTTTAAAATATTGAATAATGAAACATATCATAAATAGAGTCTTAATTGATTCTATTTTTGTAATTGATTAAAATTAAATATTATGATAAAATTGTTTAGTAGGAGGAATATTATGTATTGTAGAAATTGTGGTAACAAAGTAGATGAAAATGCGTATATATGTGTTAATTGTGGTGTTATATTAAAAAAAGATAATAATACTAATAATAAAACTATTATAAAGAAAAACAATAGTAATGGTCTAGGTTTGATTAGTATAATTTTGGGTATAATTTCCATTATTTTATCTTTATCATATTTTTTTATTGATATTAGTGAAGTTGGTATGTATACTACAATTTATGAAAGATTATTTTATGCTATCGATTTTACTTTTCCCGCTATTGTTTTTACTATTGTATCTTTTGCCTTAGCTTTAGTTAAAAAGAATAAAAGTTGTAATCAAGTTGGACTTGCTTTATCATTGATTGCTGCTTTCTTGATAATTACAGAATTTATGGTAATTATTATTTATTGATATGTATAATTTTGATTATAAGAAAAGTTTAGGGCAAAATTTTTTAAAAGATAAAATTGTAGTAGAAAAAATTGTAAGTGCAATAAATTATGAAGATAATAATTTAGTAATTGAAATTGGACCTGGTAGTGGTGCTATGACAAAAGAACTACTTAAAAGAGTAGATTTTGCTATTTTATATGAAATAGATACAAGACTTGAGAAAATTTTATTTAAAGAATTGTCCGATTATGTGAATTATGAACTTATATTTGATGATTTTTTAAAAAGAAATATAGGTAATGATTTGAGTAAATATAACTATGATAATCTTTATATAGTTGCTAATTTGCCGTATTATATTACTACTCCAATTATTAATAAAATAGTTGCAGATAAACTTCCAGTAAAAGAAATGGTTATTATGATTCAAAAGGAAGTTGCTGATAGGTTATCTTCGAAACCTGGTAGTAGGGATTATGGTCAAATAACTGTGTTTTTGAATTATTTTTTTGAAATAGAAAAAGTATTGACGGTAAGTAAAAATTGTTTTGTTCCGAAGCCTAAAGTAGATTCTGCAGTTATTAAGATGAAACGTAGAGAACAAAAAGAATTAGTGAAAGATGAAGAATTTTTTGAAAAAATAGTTAAAGATAGTTTTAGATTTAAGAGAAAGACAATTAAAAATAACCTTAGTAATTATGATTTAAAAAAAATTGATATTATTTTGAATAAATATGGATTTGATATTAATACTAGAAGTGAGTGTATTCCTTATTATGTTTTTGTGGAAATAGCTAATGAATTATTATAATAGTATCTCAATAAATGGATGCTATTTTTATTTCTATACTATGATAGTGTAATTTAAATTTTTGTTAGATTTTTTTATAATAATGTTAATTTTTTATTTGACAGTTAATAATAATCGTATTATAATTATATTGGAACAATAAGGAAAGGAGAATGAAAAAATGGAAAAAGAAAGAGGAGCAAAGGTTATTGCAATTGTTGCATTATTGATTGCAGTTGTTGGTTTAACTATAGGTTATGCAGCATACTCTACTACTTTAACTATCGATGGTACTGCGAATGTTGATCCTGCTACTTGGGATATTCATTTTGCTTATAAGAGTGGTGATAGTTTAACTGCTGCTAAAACTGGTAACGCTGTAGAAAATACTGCCCCATCTTTAGCTTCTACGACTATTTCTGGCTTTGATGTTACGTTGAAGGCTCCTGGTGATTCTGTTACTTACAACTTTTTAGTTGTAAATGGTGGAACTTTACCAGCAAGTTTAGACACATTTAATATGGGAACTTTAACTTGTGCACCAGCTACTTCAAGTAATGCTACAACAGAGGAAGCTACTAATTTATGTAAAGAACTTAAGTATACGTTAACATATGCTGATAAGAGCACTATTACTACTGGAACACAACTTCCTGCTACTACTGGTAATCAAAAAGAATTAGTATTAAAGCTTGAATGGCCTAGTGCTAGTACTTTGGAAATTAGCGATGATATTAAGGTTACTATTGGTACAACAACATTGATATACAATCAAGCTTAGTAATTAAAAAGAAAAAAAGGTGATAAAATATGAAACGAAGTCAAATAAAAGCGATTGGTATTTTAGCTTTTATTGCATTGATTTTACTTTTTAATAGTTTTATTACCAAAATATTTAATCAATATAGTATATGTGTTTTTATATTATTTTTGGTAGTAATTTCTTATTATTTGATAGGGTTTGAAAAGGAAAAATCTAGATATAATAAAGATATTATTTTATCAATAATTATATATTCAACCATATACTATATTGTTACTTATTTATTAGGACTTTTTATAGGTTTTAGTAGAAACATTTATAGCTTAACCTTACTAGGTATAATTAAAAATATTGTTCCATTTGCTATATTGGTTTCTTTAAGTGAAATATTAAGACATATAATTAATTCTAAAATTAAGGAAAATAATTGGATTTTAGCTTTATCAGTTTTAGTTTTTACTTTAATAGATATAACATTTACTTTGAATGTGACTGATTTTAGTGATTTTAGTTCTGTATTAAAAAACTTGGGCTTGTTTATATTACCTAGTTTGAGTAAAAACTTTTTGTTTACATATTTATCATGTAAGGTTAGTTTTAAGCCAAATTTGGTTTATAGGTTTATAATGGAAATGCCTAAATATATTTTGCCTATTATTCCTAATTTTGGTATATATATTGAATCAGTAATTTATGTTGTTATTCCATTATTAATATTTATGCTTATTTATAATGGATTTGAGAAAAGAAAAATCAAAAAAATTATTTTATCAAAAAGCAATAAATATAAAAAATTAATTTATTCAATAATTATTTTGATATTAGTATTAATAGTTAGTTTAACTAGTGGATATTTTAAATATCAAGCAATTGTGGTGGCAACGGGATCTATGACACCAAATATAAATAAAGGTGATGTTGTAGTTGTAAAAAAACTGGATGAAAAGGAAATATTGAATTTAAATGTTGGTGATGTACTTGTTTTTCATAGAGAAAATAAAATAGTAGTTCATCGTATATATGAAATATATACATCAGGTAATGAAATTTTCTTTAAAACAAAAGGTGATCACAATAATGCTCCAGATGGTTATTTGATTGAGAAATCTGAAGTTATTGGTACAACTAAATTTAAAGTTAGTTATGTTGGTTACCCTACAGTAATTTTGTATGAAAAATTAAAGTGATAGTAGGAGGTGTGATATGAAAAATTTTAGTAGTAGTAAATTAAAGGAATATAATAGATCAGTATCTTCAAAAAAGACTTTTCAGATAATTTACTATTTGTGTTTACTGGGGATTTTTTCGTGCTTATTACTAATATTTTTCATAAAAGCATTTATTACTAAGCCTACGACGACTTTAAGTTACAAAGAAGTTAGTAGTACTGATTATAATGTGAAACTTAAACCTAATGAATATTATGAAGTTGATCGTTTACCTTCTGGAATGGATTATATTGCTAGTCTTATTGATAGTATTAATATAAATTTTAATTATACTTTTACTACGAATAAGGATATTGATTATGATGCTACATACTATATTGAAGCGATTACGAGAGTATATGGAAAAGATGATAAAAATACCATATTATACGAAAAAAAAGAAAATATAGTTGATGAGCAGAAAATTTCTAAGAAGAATATAATGGCTAATAATTTTGTTAAAGAGATTAGTCTTAATTACGATCGTTTTAATAATTTTGTAAAATCTTTTAAAACTTCTTATGGATTAAATTCAGTTAGTGATGTAACTATTGTTTTGCATATTAAAACACATGGTGTAAATGATGAATTCTCTGATTCTATTGATTTGGATAGTATAGCATTAGTCGTTATTCCACTTACTGAGCAAACTATTAATATTACTATTGATAGTAAAAATATTAATAATTCTAGTAGTATTATTGATAATTCAATATGGAAAAATGTTAATCCTATATATTTAATGATAGTGATTTTATTTTTAGTAGCGGATATATATGTTATCATTTCTTTAATAAAAGTAATTTTAAAATCTATAAAAAGTCGTAGTAAATATGAAAAAGTTTTAAATAAGATATTAAGAGATTATGATAGTATAATTGTTAATGTTGAGAATAGTGTTGATGAAGATAATTATGAAAATATTAATGTTAGTTCTTTTGAGGAACTTAGAGATCTTCATGATAATTTGGGAATTCCGATATTATTTAACAATATCATTCCAAATAAGCTTAGTTATTTTACTGTTATTAAGGATAATTTACTTTATAAATATACGCTTGATGCGAAATGTCTTGGCAAAAAAGTGGGTGACAAAAATGAAAAATAAAAGTATTAAAATTAAGAAAAATAATTTTATATTTTTTATTTTTTGTTTTTTTGTTTTTACTATTCTTTTTTTGACTGTTGGATATTCAGCATATTCTGAAACACTAGCTATAGATGGATCTGCACTTGTTAGAGCTTCTAGCGATGTTAGAATTACTAATGTGGTGGTTGAAAGTACTTCTTCTTTGGTTACAGCTTCGAATCCAACTTTTACTAGTAATAGTATGAGCATTGATGTTCAGTTTAGATCGACTTGGTCAAATGCTGTTTTTGCGGTTACTGTTACTAATTTGTCGTCTTCAGATGTTTTAATTACTAGTGTAGAAAATACTGTTTGTACTAATGAACTAACAATGTACACATTTGACGGTATGGTAATAAATGAAACAGTTATTCCTGCTGGATCGGAATATACTTTTACAGTAAAATATTCTTATAATAAAGAAACTACTGAAATGCTTGCTTCTGCTACTGAAGAAGTTGTAAAGGCTTTTTGGGCTGGTAAAAATGCTCTTCTTCAATCGACACTTGTATTTAATTTTAGTAATGTTCCACAATATACTTATGAGATTAATTCGGTACCTGATGATGCTGATATTATTATTGAATGTGATGGGGAGATTATTGCTTCGGGGCAAGGCAATGCAAGTAAGCTCATTAATGCAAATACAAATGTTTCGTGGACTGTTTCTAAATATGGATATTATACGAAGACTGGTAGTGATACTGTTACTAGTGATATGACTAAAAATGTTGTTTTAGAATCAGCTCCTAATTATAATTTTTCTGTTACTCCTTCACCGAGTGATGCTGTTGTTACTTTGAAAGTTAATGGTGAAATTAAAGCTACAGGTAATGGTACACAATCAATTTCTGTGGCTGATACTACTACTGTTGAGTATACTGTTGTTGAGTTTGAGTATTATGATAGTGGCGGTAGTTATACAGTTAGTGGTGCAGATCATAATGAAAATGTTGTTTTAGAAGAAATGCCTTGGATTACAGGGACATTTACTAATACTGATCGAAAATCTGCAACTACCAAAACAGATACTGTCTATCATCCTGGATACTATTTAATTGAATTATGGGGAGGTAGAGGTGGAAACTATCTTCGTGCTTCTGATAAAAACGTTGGTTATGGAGGCGCTGTTGGACATATCTATGGTGTGGTTTACTTAGATTATAATTCAACTATATATTATACACTTGGCGGTAATGGCCGTGATGGACAACTTTCTGGTACGGCAAAAGGTGGTGCTAATGGTGGTGGAAATGGTGGTGCTACTTATGCTGGAGGAGGAGGTGGTTATTCTGCCTTATCTTATAATACTTCATCAATCGATGCCTCTTCAATTAATTCTGGAAATGTGTTAATGATTGCTGGTGCTGGAGGAGGAGGAAGTGGTTCATCTTTAGTAAGCGGTAAACCTGGTGATGGTGGACAAGGTGGTTCGATGGATAGTATAACAACTTCTATTAGTATTGGAACTGTTTTTCATGGCGCTGATGGTACTTTGAATGGTGCAAAAACAGGACATAATGGGTTGGGAGGTACTACAACTAGTACTACACAGTCTAATGCTGGTGATAGTGGTGGTCTATTATATGGTGGTACTGGAGATGGTAATGGTGCCGGTGGTGGTGCTGGTTATTATGGTGGATCTGGTGCTGGTGGTGCTGGTACTCTATCTTCAAATCAGGCCGGAGGTGGAGGTGGCGGTTCATCTTTTATAGCTAGTTCTGTTACTTTTAGCGGTTTATCTTCTACCATTACTTCCAATTTAATTAGTACTAATCCAAGTTCTACTGGAGGCGCTATCGTTATAACTTATTTGGGCAAATCTATTTAAAAGGTTCTTTGTCAAATAGTGTTGGTAGACAATAAATTTGATAAATGAATTAATGGTTCTTCAATTTTGAGTGGGGACCAAAATGATTAACTTTCCACGAATGAGTG
>CAMEJC010000030.1 GCA_945919295.1 uncultured Mycoplasmatota bacterium | reverse complement strand
AAGAAAAAAGTAAGATACTTTTAGGTATCTTAACTATATTGTTTAACATATTCAAGTCTTAATTTATCCGCTACTGTTACAATAAATTCAGAATTAGTTGGTTTTGCTTTATCAATATCGACACTATGACCAAATATTTCTTCCATTAAATCCCAATCACCACGATTCCATGATACTTCGATAGCATGTCTTATTGCTCTTTCTACTCTAGATACAGTGGTATCAAATTTACTAGCAAGTTCTGGATATAATTCTTTAGTAATGCCTCCCACTATATCAGGATTATCATATACCATACTTATTGCTTCTCTAATATACTGATAGCCTTTGATATGAGAGGGCATTCCTAATTCATGAAGCATTTTACTAATCGATATTTGAAGATTATTATTAAAAATATTAATTGTCTTCTTTCCAGATATAGTGAATGTATCGAGAATTTTATCTTCTAAATCAGATAACTCAAACGGTTTTAGAATATAGTAATTGACTCCATATTCACTAACTTTTCTAATAGTATCGGGAGCATTATAAGATGTTGCTACGATAATATTACTTATTATCTTAGCTTCTTTTAATTCTTTTAGTACTCCCATTCCATCTTTCTTCGGCATAATTAAATCAAGTATAATTAGATCATATTTTAAACTACCTTCTTTTATTATTTTTAGTCCTTCTTCGCCATCATACGCTTTTCCTACTATTTCTATTTTGGGATGATTTTCAAAGTAATCTTCCACCATCTCTACTAGATTAACATTATCGTCAATCATTAAAACTTTTATTTTTTCCATTGTATTACCTTCTTTCTTACAACAATAATTTTACTACTAGAAATAAGCGAAATATGTCGAATTATACTTTTTTAATTAAAAATAGAGAAATACTTTGATACTTCTCTATATATTATTAATTATTCTTTCTACTTCTTTGATATCTGATGATATATTTCCTATTAAGACACCATTTAGATTATCGATATTTATGATATTATGAATGTTGCTACTGTCAACGGAACCACCATAGACAATAGTGGGTTTTTTATGATATTTATCTTCGAGGTATTTAGAAATAAAATCTATTACTTCTTTTATTTTATCTATCTTTGGTAGAGCTCCAGTTCCTATTGCATAAATTGGTTCATAGGCAAAGATAATGAAATCGATATTTTGAATATCTTTAAGATATCCCTCTAATAGTTTTGGTAATACCTCACGATAATCTTCATCGATGTTTTCTCCAAAACAAAGGATAGGAAAAATATTGGAATCAAGAGCAGCGATTAATTTTTGATTAACGATATTTTTATTCTCATTAAACTCTGACACTCTTTCATAATGACCTATCATTGTATACTCTACTCCTAGTGATTTTAATTGGTCACTTGATATCTCACCAGTATGATTTTTATCTGTACTATAATGCATATCTTGAGCCCCGACCGACCATTCAGAATTATTCATAAATGCTTCTAAATAAATATTTGATGGACAAATAATGATATCATTTTCAGTATCTATCTCATTAGTCTTTTCTATATAGTTATATAAATCATCATATAATAGACTCATTTTATGATTTAATATTATTAACTTATTCATGTTTTTTATACTCCTTCTTTATGTTAAGTATTAGTATACTTATTATATCATTTTTATTTATTAATTAATTATTAAATGTAAAAAATTACTTTACTATTTTTTTTAAACTATTAGATTACTAGAAGTAAACTAAATTATCTTATTAACAATTTGAATTTTCTTTTTTGTCTTCGATAGCTTCGATACCTACAAGAGTTTGATTTTCTAAATACTTCATTGTGGCTCCTCCTCCTGTTGATACATGATAAAAGGAAGATGAATATCCTAGTTTATTAACTGCTGATGCGGTATCTCCTCCACCGACAACGGTTTTGATTCTATTTTTATCAAGTATTTTTAAAATTTTATCTGTTCCTTTGGCAAATCTTTTATCTTCAAACAAACCCATTGGTCCATTTATAATTACTCTTTGGGCACTTATTAATTCTTTTTCAAATAATTTGATAGTCTTTGTTCCTATATCATAACCAATATCATTATTATTAAAATCAGTAATATTTTTATTTATAACTTCGTTATTTGCTTCGACAATAAAATCGACTGGTAAGACTATTTTATTAGGATATTGATTAAGCATTCTAGAAGCAAATTCAAGATGTTCTTCACTTACTATTGAACTTCCGGTATTATATTTCTTAGCTTTTAGGAAAGTAAAAGACATTGCTCCTCCAATTAGAAGTTTATCACATTTTTCTAACAATTTCTCTATTAGTGTTATTTTATCATCTACTTTTTTTCCTCCTAGTACAACAATGAATGGATTTTTTTTACTATTTAAAAGGGAATCTATTTTTTTAATTTCTTTTTCAACTAAAAAACCAATACCACTCGGTAAATACTTAGGAATACCTGTTACTGAAGCATGGTTTCGATGACAAGACCCATAGGCATCGTTAATAAATATATCACCAAGGGATGCCCAATATTTGGCTAAATCTAAATTACAATTTGATTCTTTTTGACCATTTAAATCTTCAAAACGAGTATTTTCGATTAATAATACTTCTCCATTTTGAAGATTACTTGCCATTTCTGTTAATTCTTTACTTCTAGTATCTTTAGAAAATTGAACTTTTAACCCTAGATACTCAGATAGTCTAAGTGATACAGGGTATAAACTATTTGTAAGTTTGTCTTCTTCTGTCTTTACTTTTCCTAGATGTGATAATAATATTACTTTAGCATCACTTTTAAGAGCATATTTTATTGTTCTAACACTTGACTTTATTCTAGTATCATCATCTATAATATTATTAGTCATTGGGACATTTAAGTCACATCTAATTATTATTTTTTTTCCTTCTAAATCAAAATCTTTTATTGTCTTTTTCATATTAATCCTCTATTTATATTATATCACAAAATATAGACAGATTATAAAAAAAACTATTTTTTAATAGTCTTTTTTATTTTTTTATAATTATTAGTTTTATTTAATTCGGCAATTACATATTTTTTATATTTAGTACCAGATAATTCAGTTAATATTTTTTTTGCTAATTCTATATTACCAGTTTTTATTAAAGCTTTGGCATATTCACAAGCCACTACTTTGTTTTGTGGATAATCTTCGTATAACATATGTAATAAACTAATATTATTTGTTTGTTTTGCTTCTTTTAGTAAATTATAAACATAATCATTCATAATAATTAAATTTCTCCTTTTTAGATTTTATCTTTTTATTTTCTTTTATTTCATCTTCATCATCAACATAAAAGATATCATTTTTATTCTTTATTGGATACATCGATAAAATATTTTTAGTATTATGTACAGTTACTATTCTTAAATAATTTTCTCCATTAACACCTATATTTGGATAATAAACTGTATAGATATCATTAAGTACTAATGTGTTATTTTTATTTTCATTAGTTAATTCTTTTTTTATATCTACAAATAATTTATATATATCAATATCAGGGTTAAATTTTGTTCCTGATAAATCATCATTACCATTGTGTCTATCCATAATGTGTTCTATAGCCATATACTCATCATAACCTACTATTTGATTCATAGTATAACTAAATGGAAGATTTTTATATGGCGCTTTAAAAAATATATTAAGTTCTTTACTTAATAATACTGATTCACAATATTTTATGTTAAAATTATTTTTTTCTATAATTTTAACAAGTTTAGTGTATTGATTATTTTTTAAATAAGCTACTATTAATAAGTTAATTGCATATTCACTATTATCAATATTTTTTTTATCATTAATTAATTTATAAAGTTGTTTTTCACCTAATTCAAAATTACCATTTTCAATTTCAAGTTTAGCTAATTCTAGTATAGCAGCAGTATCTCCATAATCATTAATTAATGAATTAAAATATTTCCTTGCCTTATCCGCTGAACCATAACGAGACTCTGTTCTTCCTAATTCTAATGTTGCATATCTAATATCTTTTTCTTCGGCATCAAAGCTATGTAATAACTCTTCAAAACATTTTTTAGCCATGTCTGGCTTATGAAACTTCATTTGAAGTTTACCTAATTCTAATAATGCATAATTCCTATTTCTAGTGTCCAGTAATTCAACAAATATTTTTTCTGCCTCATAAAATTTTTGTTTATCTCTATTTTTATTTCCTTCTTCTATTAAAAGTTTGGCATACTCTAATGCGATATTATATTCATTAGGATTTCCTAAATATAATGCACCCATTGTTTTTATATTTTTTTCTTTTTTTGCTTTTTTAAACATATTATAAATAAAATTATTCATAATTTCCCCCAAAATTTGTTATATATCATAGCATAAAAGAATTAAATTTGCAAATTTTTAATATAGTATCATAAACTTAAATGAGGGATACTATGAAAAATATAATAGAGTTTTATTATAATATAAGAATAGATGAAATTCATAATAAAGATGATTATTATTTTTTTGTTCTTAATAAAAATCATTATATATTCAAGCCCTACTTTGATGATATAGGTAAAATTCTTGATATTTATAAACTTAATAGACTTCTATCAGAAAGAACTAATATTGATAATATTATTTTAAATAGATATGGTAATCCAATTACAAAAGTTAATAATTCTTTTTATGTCCTTATATTGAGTAACAATAGAAATAACTTTACGCTAGCTGATATTTCTAATATGGCTAATGTATCTGATATTAATAATCAGCCATTAGATAAATTAGAGAGAAATAATTGGGAAATACTTTGGGCTAATAAAATTGATTATTTTGAAATGCAAGTTCATGAAAATGCTAAGAAGTATCCTTTAATAAGAGAATCATTTGATTATTTTATTGGACTATCAGAAAATGCTATTTCATATCTAGTTAATACTAAAAGAGAAGTCAGTCCTACTATTTACGATATGAAAGTAATATCTCACAATAGTTTGGATAATTCTCTTTATGATCCCTCAAATATTATTTTAGATCACAAAGCAAGAGATGTTGCTGAATATATAAAGATGTCTTTTTTTAACAACAATTTAAATATATTTAAAGAATTAGAGGAATATTTTCATTATAATTATTATTCTATTTATGGAATTAGGGTTTTATTTGCTAGAATACTTTATCCAAGTTTTTATTTTGATTTATATGATGGTATCATCAGTGGTAAAAAAGATGAAAAACAGCTTAATATGATTATTGATAAGATAAATGATTATGAAATCTATTTATATAATGTATATTTATTCTTGAAAAGATTTTATGATATTCCAATGGTAGATTGGTTAAAAAAAACAAGGTATTAATCCTCGTTTATTACTTTTATTACTTCTGGTATTTCATTTATAAGGGCAGTTTCTATTCCGTCTTCAAGAGTAGATGAAGCCATTGGACAATTTGAACAAGCTCCTACTAAAGTTACATATACAACACCATTTTCAAAACGATTAAATTTAACTGAACCGCCATCATTTTCTAAGTATGGTCTTATTTTATCTAGTACTTCAATTATTTTCTTTTCGATTTCAGTATTTGATTCTATGTTTGTTTCTTTTTCTTTCATTTTCATCACCTACTGTTATTATATATTTTTTTGATGAAAAGTACAAGAAAATATTCTAAAAATATGCAAAAAGTGTTATAATAATGTATGTGAGGAAGGTATTATGGAAAAAATAAAGAAAGAGGATGTCGTAAAGGTTACTGTTACGGGAGTGCAAAAGTATGGTGCATTTGCCCAAGTAGAAGACTATGATGGACTTATTCATATTTCTGAAATATCTTATGGTTATGTTAAAAATGTTAATGATTATTTGAAAGTTGGAGATAAAATTTTTGCTGAAGTAGTAGATATAGATGAGAAAGATAATCATTTAAAACTTAGTATTAAAGATATTGATTATAAGAAGGATGGAGCTAAACTTAAAAGAATGGCTGAAACGAAAAGTGGATTTAAACCATTAAAAGATAATCTAGAAATATGGATTAATGAAAAAATTAAAGAAATAACTGATAAAATGTAAAAATGTAAAAAAATATTTGTAAACCTCTTGACAAATACTACTAATAAATGGTATATTATTGATTGTCATGAGTTAATGGGCGATTAGCTCAGTTGGTTAGAGCACCTGCCTTACAAGCAGGGGGTCATAGGTTCGAGTCCTATATCGCCCACCATTTTTTTGCCGAAATAGCTCAATTGGTAGAGCAACTGACTTGTAATCAGTAGGTTACGGGTTCAATTCCTGTTTTCGGCACCATCTTTTTTTTGGAGGGATAGCGAAGTGGTCAAACGCGGCAGACTGTAAATCTGTTCCTTCGGGTTCCATGGTTCAAATCCATGTCCCTCCACCACTTTTTGTTTATTGCCTCGTAGCCAAGCGGTAAGGCACCACACTTTGACTGTGGCACTCGTAAGTTCGAATCTTGCCGAGGCAACCATTTTTCTGCTCCGTTAGCTCAGTTGGTAGAGCATTTGACTTTTAATCAAAGGGTCATGCGTTCAAGTCGCATACGGGGCACCATTTAAAGAAAATAACTAACTATTTCATGCATAGTTAGTTTTTTATTTCTTTAATATAACATTCTGTTTGTTTTGCGTTTGAATTTTTGATAATCATGAACAAAATCAATATTATCTAAAAAATTAGAAAAGATAATTTCCCATTCTCTTAAATATAAATTATAATTATCATCATTTACTTTAGTAAATAGTGAAAATAAGCCATAATGATTTTTATTAATAAAGCATAACTCTTCGAGAAGGTTAATTAGACTATTTATGTCATCTCTATTTTTTAGATTTATTTTTTTAGGTTCTAGTTTTATTTGCTTAAATTTATCTTTTAATTCATCTTGAAATTTTATAGCATTATAATAAAAATTATTTATGATCATTAAATTATAATTATAAATATAATAATCAATATATGTATTGTCATATAAATAATCTTTGGAAAGTAAGGTCATATTATTATCGCTATTTATGCATAGTGATATTATTACCTTTAATCTATCAAGCGTAGGAAAGATATTTAAAAAATATGTAATGAAATTATCAATTATTCTTAAAAATTGTTCTTCACTAGTAATATAACCTTTTTTTATTAGTGAAGTACTATTTATTTTGACTTTTTCATGATTAAGAAGTTCTATAAAATTATCTAAAGAACCATCATTGATTATTTCAATAGTCATAATTCTATGTTCAAGATTATTTAATTTCCTTGCTACATTGATTATTTTTTTTTGCTTTAAGATAACTTTATACCTTGTTCGATTATTATTTTCTTGGTAGTAGTTTTTATTAATTATTTTTTGCATTTTATCCCTTTCTTTGCTTTTTACTACATCCATATTATAAATGGGTCCATTTTACCATAACACAAATCAATTTTATTTACTTATAAATTATAATAAATATTATTTTTAAATGATTTAATTAATAATGTTAACTTATGAGTAACTAATATATTGTTCAAAAATAAATGGTGGATTTTACTATTCATCTTTTATTTTTTTCAGTATGAAATAACGACAATCAACTGCACAATCTTCTTCTAAATACTTATTTAAGTTATTGTAGTTATTTATTTCCTTAACTTTTTTGTTTTGAGAATCATAAAATCCTTTTAATCTTAATTTGCTATAAGCAATATCTCCTACTACATAGTCATAATCTTCAAAATAGTCGGTATAACTATTTTGAAATTCATCTAAATTAAAACCATTTTTATAATCTTTAATTAACTCGTATTTTTGATTTTCTACTTCAATTACTTTCATGATTTATCACTCCTATTCATAATCTTTGGCAAAGGCCGATTTTATTTGTTCATATTTACTTAGGCTGGAAGCTGAATTCCAAGTAATGAAACCACCATCTAAGCCAGCATCATATAAAGCTCTTACTTGATCGGATATTTTTTCTGCTCCATAGATAACTGTAGGATTCCAATGTGGGGTATCGTAGGCAGTTATCCATGTTCTTGCCACTGCTGGTGTTGGAATTTCGCTTTGTCTTTTTACTGCTCCTGTGGCCCAATTATATACTGTTTGATAAGGATTTGACCAAGTGTCAATGGTACGGCCAAAATGATCAGTATATGGCATTGAACTTATAACATCGACAATATTTGAAATAGCAGGCCAATATTGTCCATATGCGGTTACATATTCAGAAGAACATTCACCAAAAACATCCACTGATAAATATGCTCCTACTTTATGAATTTGATCAGTCGCATAGAATAAGAAATTTTGAACTGCTTCTGCTTTTTCTTCATTATAAGTATTTTTGAAATCAGTATTTCCACTTACTGACATATTATAGGCATCTTCAGGAAATCTAACATAGTCAAATTGGATTTCATTAAATCCCATTTCAGTAACAGCTTCTTTAGCAAGTTCGACATTATATTCCCAAGCACCTCTACTATAAGCTGATGGCCATAATCTATTGGAAGCTGAAGAAGTGATACAATCTTCAGGATGATCTTTACCATAATGAACATCATTAAATACAACTATTCTTCCAATGGCATAAATACCAGCATCTTTTATTTTATCAATAGCATTTTTATAGTCTTTGTTGCTGTTAATTGCTGTGTTATATGCAGTAGGTGATATTTTTTCTGCTACTTTTGATGAATATGCTAAGGCTCCATCTTTGATATCTACGACAATAGTATTGACACCATTTTCTTTAGCTATTTTGAGATAACTATCAATTGAAGATATAGTCGCAGCATTTAAATACATTGCTTTGGCATTTTTCATAAGTGGATTATCTTTAAATTCTATTTTTTGATATGGATAATAATCTAATGTAGATGCTTTGCCACCATATAATTCTCTTCCTTTATATTTTCGATCTTTATGGGTATCATAAACGGAATTTTCATTATAATTGGCTTTTGCTGATTCTTTGTCATCTACTAAATACTTTGAATAAACCCATCCTTCAATATCATCTTTTTGGATTTTGTACATATTAGTGGTTCCATCTTCAAGAAGTTTATCATAGCCAATAATATTAAGTTCATTTCCCTTTTTGATAAAGGATGCAATTTTAGAATCTGTTTCATTTTCGTAGACAGTAACGGAAGTTCTTACAAATTTATTTTTTTCTAAAACAACTTTTTTTTCATCTTTCACAAGATTTATACTATTTACATAATAGTTGTTTTTTTCATATTCAATTTCACAATATTCTTTTTCTTCATAAGTTATTTTTTTATTTATATCAATTACTTTAGTTCCTCTTACTAGTTCTTTGCTCGACTGAAGATTACCTTCTTCATCCATAATAAATAGTTCAACAGTACTGGTAGTTCCTGCTAAAAACTTTGATTCTTTTTCTATTATTATTTTCTTTGTTCCTTTCCAAAGAAAAATTATTACTCCTATTAATAATAATAAAATAAAAATTGCTAGCAATATTCTCCCTATTTTTAATTTCCTTTTTCTTCTTTTCTTCGTCATATAACTCACCTATTTATAGTATAACATATTTAGATAATTTTTACTATTATTTTAAAAGGAAAAAACCATCTTTGTTTAACTAAACATTAGTAAAAACAAATAAATGGTTTTTTCTCCTAATTTAAAATTTAATTCACTACTATAACCTACTATTTTTTCATAGACACAAGCTATTTTATCTATCGTACTTACGATATAACTTTCAATATATTTTGGTTTTACTTTAACATTTAAAGGAAACATATGACTTTCAATTATGTTTAACTCTTTTTGGTTTAACTTAAAATATTTTTTAGAATTATATGATGCTATTATAGGATGTTCTTTCATTAATTTTCCAGCTTTTTCTTCTTTATAGTTATTGGTAAAAAAGTCATGTAATAAGCCTGCTCGGGCTGCAGATACATAATCTAAATTTAATTTTTTACAAATTTTGTAAGCATTTAATGAAACTCGTTTGGAATGTTCTAGTCTATTTGTTTTATGATGTGGACAATCTTCTAGTTTTTTAAATTTTCTATTCTTTAGTATATCTTCTACTAAATAATTATATTCATAATCATCAATAACTATTTTCATTTTTTCACCTCTAATTATTTTATTGAAATTAAAAAGAAGCTTAAGCTGCTTCTTATTTATCTAGCATATTAAGTAGGTTGATTTTAAACATATCTCTATCAGCATGTGATTTTGATACCATAACACCTTTATAAGTAGATAGTTCTTTTTGGTGTCCTTCAGTTAGAATGTCTTCAGGTGTCAAAGTATCTAACATTACTAGTTTTTGGTTATCATAAACGGTATAATGTAAGACAACATCACCATGAACTTTGGCAAACATTCGGTCTGTAGGTAGTTTTAATTCATATTTAGTAATTCCACTTTTGGTATTTTTTGAAACTACTACACCTTTAAAGTTACCATCTCTAAATGATGGATAAAAATCAAATACTAATTTTTTATACGCTAACATATTATATTTTTTAACAGCACGTTCTTTTTTTCTAAATTCGTTTTCATTTAAATATTCTATAACAAAACTATTTTTCATTTTAACCTACCCCCTAGATTTCAAACGAAATGTATTGAAATTATATCATATTTTTTTATAAATGTCAAGGAAAATGTTTTTTCGTTTTCATGAATAGGATCCGTATTATATTAAGGTATCTCCTTTAAAGATGGGAATATAGCTTTCACTTTGGCTTTCTTCTTCTTGAACGAAACAATTTCTAATTCCAATGTTATAAGCATAATTTATTAAATTATTATAATCTTTAGATAATACTTTATCATTTAATTCTTTATATCTTAATTTTCTAACTACTGTATATTGATTCATAATACTAATTATTATATTATCTTGATATTTATGATATAAGTATGATAAAACTTTTTTAGAATCTTCTATATGATGTGGAAGAACAAGATGTCTTACTATTATTCCTTTCTTTAAAATATTATTTTTATAAACGGGTGCTCCTACTTGGCGATACATTTCTTCGAGGGCTAGAGATGCTATTTCAAAGTAATTATTTACTTTGGAATATTTTCCTAAATTATTATTATAATATTTAAAATCTGGTAAATATATATCAATTAGCCCTTCAAGTAACTTTAGACTTTCAACTTTCTCATAACAAGAACTATTATAAACGATAGGTATTGTTAAGCCTTTTTTCTTGGCTAAAATTAGTCCTTCTTTAATAAGAGGTATATAATGAGTTGGAGTTACTAAATTAATATTCTCAGCATTCATATTTTGTAGTTCTAGGCAAATTTCAGCAAAACGATTGATTGTTATTTCTTCTCCAATATGATTGATGCTTATATCATAGTTTTGACAGTAAACACAACCTAAATTGCAATAGGAAAAGAAAATGGTTCCTGAACCGTTTGTTCCTGTTATAATAGGTTCTTCCCACATATGAAGATGATAGCCTCCTATTTTCATTTGATTAGAAGCTCTGCAGTAACCTAACTCGTTATTATTTCTATTTACTTTGCATTCTCTAGGACATATTGTACATTCATTAAATAATTTTTCCATATCAATCACTTATAATATTTTATAACAAAAGATAGACTTTTTCAAGTCTATCTGCCTCCTAGTACAATGCAAACTATTATTCCAATAAGAAGTAATATTGTTGCAAAATTTATAAATCCTTTATCTCCATTTTTCTTAGGAATATCTAATTTGATTCTTGGCATTGTACTTGTGAATTCTAGATTATCTCCAACTAATTTTTCTTCTTTAATTAATGGGAGAGGTAATTTTTTTATTTTTTCAGTACTAATACCATTACATTCTTGTATTTTTTCAATGTCTTTTTTATCTTTCTCTCTATTTGATAATAATTTATCAGCAATGATGCATTCTAAAGATAATGTTGTGTACTTTTTATTATCAGATGATACATATGGAACAATATAATCACTCATTTTAGTGGCTATATTTTTTATTCTACCAATTTTTTTCTTGCAATCAAAACTATACTCAATAATACCATCTGATGTTTCTTCAAAAAGTGAAATATTTACTTTTACTTTATCAATTATGACTTCAAAACCATAATCGATATTGCTTATGGTATATGTTAAACTATCTTTTTTTGGATCGTATAATTCTTTTTTACGAAAGACTTCTCTTATCATTTGTGCATTTTCTTTACTACATAATAGGTTTAAATTACTATGTTTTCTTTGAGAATCTTCATTTAAAAGAGCATATGGAACTATACCTCCCGCTAAATAGAGCTTAGCACTTGTCTTGTTTATTTTTTCTATTTTTTGATATACATCCATTATTTGAGTATAAGTGAAGCCTATTTTATCTAAATTTTCTTTATAAGTAGTTATACTGTTATTAAAAATGGTATCTATTTTAGTTTTTATAATATTCATATCTTCTTTTCTATTCATGAAAATATTAATCAATTTATCGACGTTTTCACGAGGAATATACATATCTATAGCTTCTAATTCTTTTACTCTTTCTTCTATATATGAAATAATTATTTTATTTTTTTCTTCCACATCTGTCACCTACTATTTTATAATCTAATTATACCATATAAATTAAAGCAATGTAAAGAAAAAGAGAGAATTTCTAAAATTTTATTCTCTCTTCGATATATTTTTTTATTTCTTCAATTTTGATTGTAGTCTGCTGCATAGTATCACGATCTCTTATTGTAACAGTATTATTATTTATTGTTTCATCATCTACTGTTATACAAAATGGTGTACCCATTGCATCTTCTCTTCGATATCTCTTACCAATACTTCCTGATTCATCATAAGTTACCATGAAATCTTTCGATAATTGTTTATATATTTCTGTAGCTTTGTCACTATGATACTTTTTAACAAGTGGTAATATACAGGCTTTATAAGGTGCTATAAATGGATGAAATTTCATTACTTCTCTAGTACTTCCATCTTCAAGTATTTCTTCATGATATGCATCACATAGAATTGTTAAAACAGTTCTTTCTACTCCCACTGAAGGTTCTATAACATATGGAATGTATCTTTCATTTGTTTCTGGGTCTAAATATTCCATAGATTTTCCTGATACTTTTTGATGACTAGTTAAGTCATAATCTGTACGAGAAGCTATTCCCCATAATTCACCCCAACCAAAAGGAAATTTGTATTCTATATCAGTAGTGGCATTACTATAGAAAGATAGTTCCTCCTTTGAATGATCACGAAGTCTTAAATTATCTTTGTTTATACCAAGTGATAAAAGATAATTATAACAGTAATTTTTATAATAATTATGCCATTCTAGTTCGGTACCAGGTTTACAAAAAAATTCTAGTTCCATTTGTTCAAATTCTCTTACACGAAAAATAAAATTACCTGGTGTTATTTCATTTCTAAATGATTTACCTATCTGACCTATACCAAAAGGTACTTTAAGTCTCATACTTCTTTGAACATTTAAAAAGTTTACAAATATACCTTGAGCTGTTTCTGGTCTTAAATAGATAACTGACTTTGCATCTTCAGTAACTCCTTGAAATGTCTTAAACATAAGATTAAACTGTCTAATATCAGTAAAGTTACTCTTACCACATTTAGGACATGGTATTTTATTTTCCTTAATATACTTTATCATTTCCTCATCAGTCATAGAATCTCCTACTTCTGAACTAGTATAATCATCAATAAGTTTATCTGCTCTATGACGGGTTTTACATTCTTTGCAGTCTATTAGAGGATCAGAAAAAGTCTTTAAGTGGCCTGAAGCTTCCCATGTTTTAGGATTCATGAGAATGGCACTATCAAGTCCAACATTATTAGGATCTTCTTGAACGAATTTTTTTAACCAGGCTTTTTTGACATTTTCTTTAAGTAGACTTCCTACTGGTCCAAAGTCCCAAGTATTGGCAAGTCCTCCATATATTTCACTTCCTTGAAAAATAAAGCCATATTGTTTGCATAAGTTAACCATTTTATCCATTGTTAATTTTTCCATTTTATACCTTCTTTCACGATAGTTATATAATACTATACTTTTATATTTTTGTAAATATTATTTTATTATTTCATAAACAAGTTGATAATTATCATTTATGTTATTGTCTATTGTAAATAATTTCTCTTTTTCAATTGGTGGTAATTCTTTATTTGTATATAATGTTAAGAGGGTATCTCCAACACTTACTTTATCGTTTAATGTTTTATTTATGATGATACCTGCTGAATAATCAATGGTATCTTCTTTAGTTTGACGACCCGCTCCTAAATGCATTGATAATTTGGATAACTCTAATGATGAAAGATTTGTTAAATATCCTTCTTTATCACTTTTTATTTCATATACTAAAGTACTTTTTGGAAGTTTAGTTATATCTCCATTTTGATATTTTATAAATTCTAACAATTTATTATATGCTTTTTTACTCTCTAATACTTCAAGGACTTTATTCTTCGCTTCTTCGTATGAAATATTAAGCCCAAGTGAAACCATATATGAAGATAATTCAATACATAAATCTTTTAAATTGTTATTAATGTTATTGTAATATAGAATATTTAGTGCTTCTAACACTTCAAGAGAATTACCAATATTATTTCCAAGTGGTATATCCATATTAGTTAGTAAACAAATTACTTGCATATTATTCTCTTTACCTATTTTGATCATAAGATTAGCTAGAGTTCTGGCTTCTTCAATATTTTTTACTAATGCTCCCTCTCCTACTTTTATATCTAAAACTAAATTCTTTGATCCGGAAGCTATTTTTTTACTCATTATTGAGGAAGCAATTAATGGTATACTTTCTGTTGTTCCTGTTACATCTCTTAGAGCATATATTTTTTTATCCGCTAGTGCTATATTATCAGTTTGACTAGTTATAGCCATACCAATATCTTTAATTTCAGTTAAAAATTCTTCTTTAGTAAGATTGGTTTTAAAGCCAGGTATTGACTCTAATTTATCGATGGTTCCTCCTGTATATCCAAGACCTCTACCAGACATTTTAGCTACTTTGCAACCACAGGAAGCTACTATTGGTGATATAATTAATGTAGTTTTATCTCCTACTCCACCTGTTGAGTGTTTATCGACGACATTGGTTAACGTACTAAGGTCTAGTGTGCTTCCTGATAATATCATATATTTGGTAAGATGGATTACTTCTTCATCGGTCATACCATTTAAAACAATAGCCATAAGTAATGATGACATTTGATAATCTTTAATTTCACCAATAACAAAGCCATTTATTACATACTTTATTTCCTCTTCGGTAAGACTTTCTTTATTTTTCTTTTTGATAATTATATCTACTATATTCATATGCAATTCACTATCCTTCTAATATAATTTTATCATATTGAAAGATTAAAAACAATTACTTTTAATTGTTTTGAATATTTTATCATCATAAAATATTTAATATACTGCATAGTATTTCTTTATCATCTATCTTATTTATAGC
>CAMEJC010000029.1 GCA_945919295.1 uncultured Mycoplasmatota bacterium | reverse complement strand
TATTTAGTAAATTTAATATATAATTATTTATAGACATAAGTTTTGATTCCTTTCAATGTTTTTTTAGTCAATTACATTGTATCAAACTTATGTCTTTTAATAAATAGAAAATAGTGTAGTGATTTCTATTCACCAACACTATTTATTATACAACCGAAAAGATTTTAATTATGATGATGTTGATAGTTATTATAAAACAGTTAATATCTATAAATTTAGTAAAGATTTTTCTGAAAGATTTTATCTTCCGTTTTTAGAGTCATATATTAAGGCATATGGAAATAATGATTATTATGAGTTAGTACTTAAGGTAATTAGTGAACTTAAGGATACTAATTTATATGGTCTTCCACTTACTAATGAACTTTGGTATGAAATAGATGATTGTCAAGATTATGATATTGTTAAAGCTATGTTTGCCCCTAGTACCCATGAAAAATTAGAATTATTTCATAAGAGATTTGGCGGCTATTGGAGATTTGGTAATATTAAGGATTATTGTTATTTAGTTAATCCATATTTTCCTACAGAAGCTATGATTAATAAAATGAAATATTTTTATGATAAGTTATTATTTAATTATCCTTCTGGACAAAGTATTGAAAGAATTTGTGCTTGTAGAATGTTTGATAATGTAAGTGATGATAATATTTTAATAGGAAATGGTGCTGCTGAACTTATTAATAATTTGAAATATATAGTAGGTAAGAAAATTGCTCTTACTATACCGTCATTTAATGAATATGTTAGATGTTTTCCAAATAGTGAGATTACTTATATAAATAGTAAAGATGATAATTATCGTTTATCATTAAATAAATTAAAAGAAACATTAAATAAAGTTGATACATTAATTGTTATTTCTCCTGATAATCCTAGTGGTTCTCATTTGAAATATGGTGAGGTTATAGAATTATTAGATATGGCTAAAGAAATGAATAAGCAAGTAATATTTGATGAATCATTTATTGATTTTGCTAATGATAGTTATACTTTAATAAATGATGATATATTAAAGAAGTATCCTAATCTGATTGTTATTAAGAGTATAAGTAAATCATATGGTGTACCTGGATTAAGACTTGGCGTGCTTGCTAGTGGTAACAACAAATATCTTGATATTATTAATAGAAATATGCCAGTATGGAATATTAATTCTTTTGCAGAGTATTTCTTACAAATATTTTTGATATATAAAAAAGATTATGTATTTGGATGTAGTAAAATAAAAGAGGAAAGAAATAGATTTTATAATGAGTTAATTAAAATTAGTGAATTAGATGTTTATGATTCAGAAGCTAATTATTTTATGATTAAGTTAAATAAGAGTACCGCTAATGAAATTGCTGAATATTTATTAGATAATAATAAAATTCTTATTAAAGTATTAAATGGTAAGAATGGATTTGATGATAAGGAATATATAAGAATAGCTGTTAAAACGAAAGAAGAAAATGACTATTTTATTCAAAGTATTAAAGAATATTACGATAAAAAGTAATATTCTTTTTATATACCTTGATAATGCTAAGAAAATATTGTATAATTTATTTATGATAGCAGAGGGTGAGTAGTTATGAGAAATAGGAATAGCAGTTTTGAACTTATGAGAATTGTTTCTATGATTTTTATAGTTATTGGTCATACTCTTTCTTGGGGTGGAGTAACTGATTCTGCTAATGACTTTTTAAAATTAATTATATATATTATATATGCATTGATAGTGGTTCATGTTAATTCATTTGTTCTCTTAACTGGATATTATCAGGTTCAATCAAAATTTAAGATTAAAAAGGTGATAAATATTTTAATCTTAATGCTTTTTTATCGCATTTTTTGCTTAATTATAGCAATAAATTTAGATTGGATACAATATGTAGGTATAAAAGATTTAATATTAAAAATTTTACCATTATCTAATTTTAGTTACTGGTATTTAAATGCTTATATTGTTTTATATTTAATTTCACCTTATCTTAACGTTTTCGTTAACAATACTAGTAAAAAGAAATATGGTATACTTTTAATAATATTATTTATATTTTGTTCAATAATTACTAGAACAACAATGCAAGAATTTATTGCTAATGAAGATGGTTATTCTTTAATACATTTTATATTTATGTATTTAGTAGGTGGATATTTAAGAAAATATGACGGTACAATTAATTTTAAAGTGTTAAACAAAAAAATAACGACTATGGATAAGTCTAGTATTTTTTTGATAATTTATTTCATTATTGGAATAATAAAGTTTTTATTTAATTATTTAGGAATTAATAATAACATTTTGCCTGAATTTGTGAATATTAGGCTCAAATATTCATTTGATAGATTGATATATGATGATCCATTGGTAATATTACAATCAATTTCATATTTTTTATTTTTTAAAAACTTAAAAATAAAAAGTAGTGCTATAAATACATTATCGTTAGCTACAAATGAAGTATATTTATTTCACATGAATCAAAGCTTTAGAAAAAATTTATATTTGATGCTAGGACTTAATTTGAGTAATTACACAATAAAAAATGTTCCTAAAATTATTTGGGTTGTTATGCAAATATATTTTATTGGTATTATAATGTTTTTTGTCAGGATATTTATTATTAAAACTATATCTGATAACAAATATATTATGAAAGTGAAAGAAAAAGTTGAAAAAAAGTGTAATATATTTGATGAAATGATGAATACTTAATTTAAGTAGAATACTTTATAAAATAAAAAAAATATGATAAAATAATAATAGTTTGTGGAGTGATATTATGGAGAAGAAAAACACATTATTTAAAAATACAATATATAAATCAATTTTAAGTATGGTTAATATAGTTATTCCTTTGATAATAGGTCCGTATATAACTAGATTACTTGATGTTGAATTATATGGAATATATAATAAGACATTTTCTGTATTTCAATTTTTCTTAGCGTTTGCATCGTTTGGAGTATATAATTTTGGAGTTAGGGAAATTAGTAAAATTAGAAATGATAAGAAAAAAGTATCACAATTGTTTACTAATCTTTTTGTTATATCTTTAATTTCAAATTTGTTTGTTTTAGTTATATATATAATTTATGCTTTATTAACATCTAGTGGAATAACTACTACTATTTATATGATATTTATTATTCAGTTTGTGGCTAATATAGTTTATGTTGAATTTGTTAATGAGGCACTCGAAAATTATAAGTTTATAACTGTGAAATCTGTTATAGTTAAAATAATATATTTTATTTCATTATTATTATTTTTATCAAAACCTGATGATATTATAATTTATGCTGTGATTGTTTCTTTAACTGTATTATTAAATAACATTATTAGCTTTATTTATGCTAAAAGAAAAATTAGTTTTGATTTTTGTAGTATAGAAATAAAAAAATATTTAAAGCCTTTAATTGCTGTTCTTGTTATAACAAACGTAGATTTACTATATAGTCAATTAGATAGAGTTATGCTAGGTGAATATGTAAGCAATGTATCTGTAACAATGTATTATATACCTTATTATATTGTCTCTACTTTGGCTGCTATACCTTATTCAATAATAAATGTATCCATTCCTAGACTATCTTATATGTTAAAAAATGAAAGTAAAGAAAAGTACGAAGAAAAATTAAACAATTCTCTTTCTTCATTAATGTTTATAATAATACCAATGTGTTTAGGAATATTTGTTGTTGCAAAGGAAGTAATATTTATTTATGCAGGAAAAAAATATATGGCTGCTGTAATACCGCTTATGATTGCCTGTATTACTAGAATATTTATCAGTTTAGAATCGGTCATGAATAATTTGGTAATGTATCCTAATGATAAGGAAAATAGAATATTAAAGGTATCCCTTTGTTGTGGCCTTTTAAATTTGTTGATGAATTATATATTGGTATATTTTAAAATGTTTAATCCTTCTACAGCATTAATTACTACTGGAATTTCTGAGATAATAGTTTTGATATGGCATTATTTATATGCTAAGGGAAGTATGAAAATTAATGTTGAAATATTATCAAAAAAGAATGTTATTTATTTTGTTTTAGGAATCTTATTTATTCCGATTTCTTTGATAATTAGAAAATTTAAATTAGGCTTTTTGTTAACTTTATTATTAATAATATTAATATGTAGTTTTATGTATTTTATTGTTTTATATATAAAGAAGGATAATAATTTGTTGTTTATTTTAGATAAATTTAAAGGTAAATTGAAAGTAGGTAGAAAGTAAGATGAAGAGAATTATAGTGCCAATGGGGTATATGGGTAGTGGATCATCCGCTATTACAGATTTAATTTCCGAATTTAAAGATTGCCAGAATGAATATAAGAGCTATGAATATGTACTTTTACATTGTCCAAATGGTTTATTTGATTTGGAAGATAAATTATTAATTGGTAATAATGCTATTAGAAGTGATGAGGCGATTCGTAGCTTTGAAACTCAGATGAATAAATTATATAATAAGAAATTTTGGTGGGTAGGTAATTATCAAAAAATAATTAGTCCAAATTTTATGAAAATGACAGAAGAATATATAGGACGTATTCAGCAGTTTAATTTTCCTGGATATTGGTATACACATGAAGAAGTAAATACTAAGATGTTTTTAAAATTATTGATAAGAAAACCGATTAAAATACTAACTGGTAATAAAGTCAAATTTAATAAAGTTTTAAAGTATTCTGATGGTATGAGAATATCATATATAACTTCAGAAAAATTTTATGAAGAGTCTCATAAATATATTTATGATATAATAGATGTAGTATCAAAAGGAAAAGAAAATATAATATTAGATCAATTTTTATTACCATTTAATTTATTTAGAGTAGATAATTATTTTGATGATAGATTAAAAGCTATAGTAGTAGAAAGGGATCCTAGAGATGTATTTATAATTAATAAATATATTTGGCAAAAGAAACAAATTTGTGTACCTTTTCCACTTGATGTAAATGAGTTTTGTTCTTTTTATAAGAAAATGAGAGAAAGTGAAAAAGAATGTAATTCTAACAAAGTATTAAGAATTAGATTTGAAGATTTAATATATAATTATGATGATGAAGTAAAGAGAATAACAAAATTTTTAGGATTTACTAGTAAAGATCATATAAACAAGAAATCAAGATTTGATCCTGATATATCAATAAAAAATACACAATTATTTAGAAAAAAAGAATATCAAGAAGAAAGTAAGATAATTGAAAGAGAATTAGAAAAGTATTTATATAATTTTCCTTATGAAATAAATAATGATGTTAAAGAAACTGTAGAATTTGAGTAGGTGCAAAAGATGAAACTAGAAAAAGATTATAAAAGAAAGTTACAATTAAAAATATTAGATATTGTTAAAGATATAGATGATGTGTGTAAAAAGAATAATATAGAATATTATATTTTATATGGTTCAGCACTTGGAGCTATAAGACATAAAGGCTTTATTCCTTGGGATGATGATTTTGATATAGGAATGACGTATGATAACTATGTTAAGTTTTTAGAAGTTTGTGAACAGCAACTTGATAAAAATAAATATTATGTACAAACACCAGATAAAGAAGAAGATTATTATTTATCTTTTTCAAAAATAAGGGATATAACTACTACTTTGATTGAAGAAGGAAATAAAGATATTGATATAGTTCGTTCCATATATGTTGATGTTTTTCCTATAGTTGGTTGTCCCGATAATAAATTTAAGGAAGGGATTTTAAAAATAAATAGGGCTTTTATGTTATCTGCTAATAAAAATATTATTAATAATAAAGTACTTAGGGGTATATTTAATGTTATTTTGAAAATTTTTGGAAGAAAGAGAATACTTAAATATACGACTAAAAGATGTTTTAAATATGATTGTAATAGTAGTAAGTATTGGGTTTCAATTGCTGATGGGGATAGTTTTGAACAAAATAAATTAGAAAAAAGTGTATATGGAAAACCTAGATATATTGATTTTGAGGATACTAAGTTGCCTGTTCCGGAAAAAACCGATGAATATTTAAGAAATATTTATGGAAACTATATGGAAATACCTTCTAAAGAACAAATAAAGGATAGAGAACATACACCTTATTTTCTTGATTTTAATTTGCCATATAAAAAGTCTACATTTTATTCTGATAATAAAAAAAAGTTATTATTTATAATCTGGTCATTTAGTTATGGTGGCGGTGCTGAAAAAATACTTGCTAATATAGTTAATAATATTGATTCAAATAAGTATAAAATAGATATAATTGAATATTGGAATGCTAATATAAAGAGAGAATATGTTAATGATGGAATAACTATATTACCGCCTATTATTAATGCTCAAAAAGATAGTAAAATTAAAAAAGTTCTATATAAAATTATTCTTGAAACGTTTCCAAATATATTGAGAAGAAAATATATAAGAGAAAATTATGATGCTGAAATATCTTTTAATTATATGATTCCAACATTTCTTCTTAGCAAGAAATGTAAAACTATTTCTTGGATTCATGGTGATGTTTATGATTTACAAAAGAACAAGAGAAATTATTTATTACAAAGGAAAAGTTTTAAATATGTTGATAAGATTGTTGCAATATCAAACAATACTTATAATTCTTTAATAGATGTTTATCCAGAGTACTCTAATAAAGTGATTTTAATAAACAATGGTTTTAATACTAAAGAAATTATACAAAAGTCAAAAGAAATTAAGTTATCAAAATCAAAAGTTCCTTCTTTATTGTTTATAAATAGATTTGATGAAAATAAGAATCCAATTTTTGCAGTTGAAGTAGCAAAAATTTTAAAAGAAGATAATATTAATTTTAAATTATATTTTGTTGGAAAAGGTGATTTAGATACTAAAATTAATGAAAAAATAAAGGAATATAATCTTGGTAGCGAAGTTGAAATACTTGGATATAAAAAAAATCCATATCCTTATATAAGAAATAGCGATATCGTTTTAGGATGCTCAAAAAGTGAAGGCTTTCCTACTATTTTTGTTGAAGCTATTACGTTAGGTAAACCATTTGTTACCACTAATGTTGGAGGGGCTGCTGAAATTTCTGATAATCAAAAATGTGGTCTTATAGCGGATAATATTAATGATTATGTAAATGATATTAAAATTTTAATAAATGATAAAAATGAATATAAAAAACTTAGTGAATATGGAAAAAAATATGTAGAAACATTTTCAATAGAAAAACAAATTCAAAAGATTGATAAATTAATTGAAGGATTGGTTGGTGCAAACGATGATTAATAAATATAAAGTTAGTATTATAATACCAGTATATGGAGTAGAAAAGTATATTTCAAAATGTTTGGAGAGTTTAGTAAACCAAACATTAAATGATATAGAAATAATTGTTGTAAATGATGGTACAAAAGATAATAGTCAAAAGATAATAGATAAATATGTAAAAAAATATCCTGATAAAGTTAAATCTTTTATTAAAGAAAATGGTGGACAAGGTTCAGCTAGAAATTATGGATTAAAAAAAGCTATGGGAGAATATATTGGATATGTTGATAGTGATGATTTTGTTGAAAAAGATATGTATAAAAAATTATATAATAAAGCAAAAGATGATAATTACGATATAGTAGTATGTGGTAATTATAATGTAAGCGAAGATTATCAAAATAAAAAAGTAGATTTAGAGTTTATAAAATTTGAAGATAATAAAATTAATGCTCTTTTTGGAAAAAAAGCTGTATGGAATAAGATATATAAAAAGAGTATAGTGGAAAAATTAGAATTTAGAAGTAAAGTTTGGTATGAAGATTTTGATTTTTCTGTAAAAGCAATATGTAGTGCAAAAAAAATAGGATATGTTAATGAACCATTATATGATTATTTATTAAGAGAAGGATCTACTATGAATAATTCTAATGTTATAAGAAATTTAGAAATATTGGATGCTTTTAATGAAATAGTGAAAGATAAAAAATATAAGAAATATTATGACATAATAGAATTTTTAGCAATTGATCATATATATATATCAACGATAGTAAGAGTTATTAATGCTAAAGTTGATAAGAATATAAAAATAGAAGTAATAGACAAATTAATAGATTATATGAATAATAATTTTCCTGATTTTAGAAATAATAAATATATAGAAACTTTATCTAGAAACAGAAAAATAATATACAATTTAATAAATAGAAAGAGATATAATTTAATAAAATTATTGTTTGCAGTGAAAGGGGTAGTATAATATGCTTGATAAAATTTATAAAAACTATAATAAAATAATATTATACTCTATTTTTGTTCTTCCTTTTTTCGATATATATAGAGCTTTGGTAGGAAATAAATTTGAGTTATTTGGTATTTCTTTTGTTGAGATTTTTAATTTTATTTTTACTTTTTTTCTCTTTGCAATGTTGTTTTATAAGTGTATAAGAGAAAATAAAAAAATTTTTACGTGGAAATTTATTATTTTAGTAATATTATATTTAATATATATATTTTTCCATTGCAAATATATTATATCATTAGCAGATGTAAAATATATTAATTATAATATGTCTATATTTAAAGAAGTTTATTATATTTTCAGGGCTTATGTATTGCCTTTGATTATATTATTCGTGTATATGCGTTCTCAATTAAAATCTAAGGATATTATTGCAATTTTATCAAAATTAAGTTTTATTTTTAGTTTAATTATTGTTATAACAAATATATTTGGAATTGCACTTGTAGCATATTCTTCAAGTTATGAAGGGATTGTTAGGATTAAAGGTAATATTTTTACTTGGTTTACTAACTTTGATGTTGATAGTGTGGATTTATATACTTCTAGAGGATTATTTTATTCTACTAATCAAATATCTGCTATTCTTGGAGGATTATTGTTTGTTTCTTCATTCTATACATTATATAAAGATAAAATTAGTTATTATTTATCATATTTTGTTAAAATTTTAGCGGCAATTATGTTATCAACTAAAACTGCATTTTTTGCAATAATTTTATCTATAATTGCAATATACGTATATAGCTTAATAATGTATATAGTTAATAAGGAAAGAACGTTAACTAAAAAAAGTTTTATATTCTTATTGTATTTGGCAATTATAATGTTTATATTTTCTTTTTCTCCTATAAAATATAAATTGGATGGATATGTCAGTAATTTAAAAAATGATGAAATTAATCAATTTGTTGATACTGGTGATTCAAAATCTTGCTTGAATAATAAAGCAATTGAACTTGAAAATAAATATAATATATCATTGCAAACTTTAATGAAAGAAAATGAAATAGAAAATTATGAAAAGGATTATTTGGTTGAATATATGAATGATTGCCCTAAAAAATTTGAAATACCTGAATCATATATAAAATTTTATCCTATAAGAGAAAATTTTGATTTTTGGTTTAATATTGTGAAAGAGCCTGTATCAGAACTTACAAATTATAGAAAATTTAAAGAAAAAATATATATGGATTATGTAGAAAAACATAATGATAAAAAAGATAAATGGCTTGGAATAGGCTATTCTTCTGAATTCCCTTATTTAGAGGTTGATTTCGTTGGACAAAATGTTTGGTTTGGTTATATTGGAATGGTATTGTTTTTATTTCCTTATGTTTTTATATTGTTATATTGCTTGTTTATAATTTTATTAAATATTAAAAAGAAACTAACAATTTTTAGTACATCTTTGGCTTTAACTACAGGTTTTATGATTTTTGTCTCTTTATTTGCTGGTCATGTTTTTGGTATTATTCTTCCATCTACAATTCTTGCTTTATCGTTAGCAGGATTATATGATTCGGTTAGAAATAGTGATGTTAGTAACAATAAAATGTCTTTCTTACTTCTTCATTTAGGATATGGTGGAATAGAAAGTTCAACTATTAATACTGCTAATAGTTTATGTGATAAATATGATATTGAAATTATGTCGTTTTATAAATTAGATAAAAATCAAGCTAATAAACTTAATGATAAAATTAAAATTAAATATTTATATGATGGTGGACCTAATAAAGAAGAATTCTTAAATGCTATGCATAAACATAAATTTATTAAAGCATTAAAAGAAGGTATAAAGGCTTCAGATATATTAATTAAAAAGAAAATTAAAGTTATTAAGTATATAATTAATTGTGATGCTAAATATATTATATCTACTAGATGGGATTTTAGTATATTACTTAGTAGATATGGGAATAATTATAGTGTGAAAATAGCACAGGAACATCATTATCATAATAATAATAATAAATATATAAATGTATTGAAATATAAATATAATAATATTGATTATTTGTTTGCTTTAACTAAGACATTAGAAAAAGATTATAAAGATTTCTTAAAAGGAAATAATGATCATACTAAAGTAGTGTTAATGCCTAATATGTTATATGAAATACCAAACAAAGAAAGTAAATTAAAAGATAAAAATATTATTACTGTTAGTAGATTAGATGAAGGAAAAAAGATTGATGATATTATTAGAGCTTTTTCTAAATTAAAAGAAAAAGATTGGAAATTATATATAATAGGTGATGGTAAAGAATATAATAATCTTAATAGTTTAATAGATGAGTTAGAATTAAAAGATAGAGTAATATTGACTGGTTATAAGAATAAAGAAGAAATAGAAAAATATATGTTAGAATCAAGTTTATTCTTAATGGCTTCTGTATCTGAAGGATTACCTATGGTATTATTAGAGGCTATGAGTTATGGTATACCTTGTATAGCTTATCATACTGATAGTGGTACAGATGATATAATAAAAGATAATAAAAATGGTTATATAATAAATAATCGTAATGAAAAAGAATATATAAATAAAATAGAAAAAGTTATTAAAGATGATAAACTTAGAATTAAGTTAGGAAAAGAGGCAAAGAGTACAGCTAATGAATTTTCAAAAGAAAAAATAACAGAAAAATGGTTAAAAATATTGAAGTAAATAAAAAGGAGTTATGATTATCTTATGAAAAGTAAAAAAAATAGTAAAAGTAATAATAAAGTAATTATATTTTGTTTAATATTATTTTTGATTGTAATAATTAGTTTTATGGTATTAAGCATAAAAAGTAAGAATACTGTTATGCCAATTATAGATAATACTAAAAAAATAGAAAACCATTATAATGAATTTGTAAAAACAAATAAAGAATCTATTCTTTATAATAACAAAGAAGAAGAAATTGGTAAAATTGGAAAAGATGTTGAACTTACATTAAATAATATGAATATAGATAAAGATACAGAATATTTTAGCATAAAAGATTTAGAAGGATACTATATAAAATATACTGATGTAGATAAAATAGATAAATTAGCAGAAGTTAATGACAGATATAAAAATTATATTCCATTTAATAAAAATATTGTCACTAATGATAAGACTTCATTTTATGATGAAGAAGATAATTTAATATATACATTAAATAAATCTTTTGATTTACCTATTATAATAAAAGAAGATAATAAATATGGTGTAGAATTTAATGATAGATTATTATATATAAAAAACGAAGATGTAAAAGAGACAAAAGAAAATTATAATACTGACAAGACTAATTCTACTGGTATATCAGTACTTAATTACCATGCCTTCTATGATGAAAATGATGCTGAAGCAAGTGCAAATTGTAATACAAGTATTTGTCACTCTAAAAAACAGTTTAGAAGTCAACTTGAACTTATTAAAGAAAAAGGCATGTTAACATTAAAAATGAAGGAAGTAGAGATGTACATTGATGGTAAAGTTAGGCTTCCAAAAAGTGTACTTATTACTATTGATGATGGTGGTAGAACTAAAGATGGTATTGATCTTTTAACAGAGTATAAAATGTATGCTACTATTTTTTTAGTAACATCATGGTTTGATCCAAAAGATTATTATAAAACTGAATATATTGAATTACATTCTCATAGTCATCATATGCATGAAGTTGGAGACTGTCCTACTGGTCAAGGTGGAGGTATTCAATGTTTAGATGAAAAAACAATTCAAGAAGATTTAAGAACATCAAGAGAAAAATTAAATAATACGACATATTTTTGCTACCCATTCTATGAATATAATGAATATAGTATTAAAATGTTAAAAGAAGCAGGATTTACTATGGCTTTTATTGGTGAAAGTACAAACAGTGATAATTTAATTCATGTAGGTAGTGATAAATTTAAATTAAGAAGATTTGTTATAGTTAACTATACGACATTAAATGATTTAACAAAATATTTTGATCAAATAAAGTAAAAAAAGGGAAAAACCTTTTTTTTTACTTTGTTTTTTGTTATAATTATATTAAGTACATATAGGGAGGATAAGGCGAAATGAAAGAATTATTTGATAAATTATACAATAAAGAAGAATCTTCTTTTTATAATATTTTAAGTAAAAATTTAAAAAATAATAAGAAAATGTTTATAGTAACTGCTAATCCTGAAACATTTATGATTAGTGAAAAAGATGAAGAAATGAAAAAGTTACTTCTAGATAAAAATACAATATTAGTTCCTGATGGTATTGGTATTGTAAAGGCTGCAAGAATGATTAATTATGATGTAAAAGAAAGAATAACAGGTATTGATATAGCAAATAAATTACTTGAACTTGGTAATATACAAAAAAAATCTATTTATTTATTTGGATCTAAACAAGAAGTAATAGATTCAATGAAAGAAGTTTTAAAAGAAAAATATCCTAATTTGGAATTAGTAGGGGCTTCAAATGGTTATGAAAAAGATAAAGATAAAATATTTGAAAAGATAGCAAAAGTTAAACCTGATATTGTATTAGTAGCTTTAGGTATACCACTTCAAGAAAAACTTATATACAAACATTTAAATAAATTTGATAAAGGAATCTTTGTGGGGGTAGGTGGATCATTTGATGTAATAAGTGGACATAAAAAAAGGGCTCCTAAAATATTTATTAAACTAAATTTAGAATGGTTATATAGAATATTAAAAGAACCAAAAAGATTAAAAAGATTCTATGATAGTAATGTTAAATTTTTATTTAAAGTAAAAAAATATAAATAGTAATAGAGGCGTATAAGATATGAAAGTATTAATGATAATTCCGGCTTATAATGAAGAATTGAATATTGAAAATACAGTTAAAAAAATTATTAAATATAATAAGGAATCTACTAATAAAATTGATTATGTTATTATTAATGATGGTAGTACTGATGGTACTAAGCAAATATGTGAAAAAAATAATTATAATGTTATTAATTTAATACATAATCTTGGTATTGGTGGTGCAGTACAAACTGGATATAAATATGCTTTAGAAAATAATTATGATGTTGCTATGCAATTTGATGGTGATGGGCAACATGATGAAAATTATATTGATTCATTAGTTAAAGAAATTGATAATGGTGCTAATTTTGTTATTGGTTCGAGATTTATTGAAGATTTAAGTGAATTTAAGTCTAGTAGTACAAGAAGAATGGGAATAAAAATATTATCTATGTTAATAAAAATTTGTACTGGTAAAAAGATATATGATCCTACGAGTGGGTTTAGAGCGGCAGATAAAAAAGTAATAAGATTATTTGCTAATCACTATCCAACAGAATATCCTGAACCAGAGTCAACAACTGAGCTTATAAAAAGAGGCTTAAAAGTAAAAGAAATACCGGTAAAAATGCACAAAAGAGAGTTTGGAGAGTCATCTATCAAGCCTCTTAAAAGTGTATATTATATGTTTAGTGTTTGTTTATCTATTATAATTACTAGTATTAGTGCAGGAGGAAGAAAATGAATATAAATTTAAAATTATCTTTAATAATATTATTAATTTTGCAATTGGTTTTGATAATTAATAGAGTAAAAAGAAAAAAGATGACTATGAAATATGCTAGTTTTTGGATTCTTTTAATAATTATTATGAGTATTGTAGTAATATTTCCTGGTATAGTATTTAAATTATCAAATATTGCTGGATTTGAAGAAGCATCAAATATGATATTTTTACTTGGATTTTTCTTCTTATTTTATGTTTCTTTTATAATTACAACAAGTATATCAATACAAAATGAAAAAATTAAAACATTAATTCAAGAAGTATCATTATTAAAAGAAAGTGTTGAAAAAAATGGAAAGAAGGATTAATATGAAATTAATAATTATGTTTACTTGTTATGTGCTTCTTGCATCTTCAGGATTAATATTATTTAAATTAGGGAGTACAAATAATAACTTGACATTAAATATATTTGGGTTATCAATTAATTACTCTATAAAGATGATATTAGGATTGATGTGCTATGGTTTTAGTTTTATTTTATGGATGCTTATAGTCAGTAAGATGAATTTAACTATAGCTATGCCTCTTTCTGTTGCTATTGTAAATACATTAGTTGTAGTAGGGTCTTGTCTGGTCTTAAAAGAGAAAATAACACCAATACAAGGAATAGGAATATTTATTGTAATATTAGGGGTATGTATTATGACGTGGGGGAAAAAATGATGAAAAAAATTATTAAGTGTCTTATTGAAGCATTATTATCATTTATAGGTATTTTAATTTATACTAAAACTATTTATAATTCTGGAGCATATAATTTTCTAATATCCTTAATTCCTATTATATTATTTTATATTTATTATAACTATGATTTAAAATTAAATAACAAACAAAAAAAATATTCCCTTATTTTAGCCATTATTATATCCATTATGCTATCGATAGGAAGTATAGTAGGATTATATACAAATGAAGTTACTTTAATATTTAACACTAAAAATATTATTTATGTAATAGTTTGTTTCATTGGCTTGCTTATTATGTTTTATAAATTGTTTGGATTTATGTTTAAAAAGTGTAAAAAAGTTAATTTGGTAGAGAATCATGAAAATATGAAACTAAAAACTTTCTTAATTATAATTGCTGTTATTTTTGTCGGAGACTTTTTATATTTTATTAGATTTTATCCTGCTATTATGACTCCGGATTCATATTATGTAATTCATTATGCTAATAATTTTATTTTGAGTGATTTTCATACATTTGGACATACTTGGTTCTTTGGAATATTCTTTCATTTAGGTAAATTATTATTTAATGATTTAAATGCTGCTGTAGCATTTTCAATTATCATACAAATGCTTTGTATGTCAACAATATTTGCTACCGCTATTAAATATTTTTATAATAAAGGTTTAAATAAAAATATTTGTGTGTTATTAACTGTATTTTTTGCTTTAAATCCTTTACATACATATTATAGTGTAACATTATGGAGAGATATAATGTTTGGTGGTTCATTTGTTATAATATTAATTTGTTTGTATGAATTTGTTTCTTGCAAGGATAAAATTAAACCTTCTTATATTATGCTATTTATAATTGGCGTGTTGATAATGCTATTTTTTAGAAATAATGGTATATATGTTTATTTGTTTTGTATTCCTTTCATAATTATTATTATGAAAAATAAGAGAATTATGATGAGCGTTTTAACTATATCAATAGCTTGCTTTTATTTTATAATTAAGGGCCCTGTTTTTGATTATTTTAATGTAAAAAAAACTACTTCGGTTGAGGCTTTTTCAATACCTCT
>CAMEJC010000028.1 GCA_945919295.1 uncultured Mycoplasmatota bacterium | reverse complement strand
AAGACTAAATTAACCAATGGAAATTCTACTGGTGCATTTAAAATTTCATTTGAATCAAAAAAATTACATATTTTTATATAAATTGACAAAAGTAAAAAAAATATATATAATAATGACTAGTAGGTAATGTAGTGTGCTTTCAAATGAAGGAGGTAAATATTATGAGATTTGGTGTTAAAAAACTAAGAGTTGTAAAATTTGCTTGTCACGTTGATCAAAACTGCTAATTAGTTTTGATGACATTTTAGAGTTCAGCGTGCTGAACTCTATTATTTTATGGAGGATATATGGTAATAATCAATAAAAATAAACCTTTTTATATAGATAATAAAAATAAAGTTATTAGAATGGGAAATTTTCCTGATACTGGAAAAGAAATTGAATATGATGATGAAAGTATTTTAAGTATATTCAATAATATACGAAACCCAATATCAACAAATGATTTAATTAACAAAGTTAATGAAGAAACAGGTGTTAACAAAGAAGAAATCAAGTCTGCAATAGATTATTTAGTAAGTGAAAATTTCATTATCGAATTTGAGAAATATCAAAATCTAGTTAATGATATAAAATATAATAGACAAAATTTGTTTTTCAGTATGTTTAATGATAATTATGAGTCATTCAATAAATATTTTAAAGGAAAAAATATTTTAATTCTTGGATTAGGTGGTATTGGAGCTAATGTAGCAATAATTTTAGAAAGGGCAGGATTTAACAATTTTACTTTAGTTGATTATGATGTTGTTGAGGAATCAAATTTAATAAGGCAATTTCCATATAATGATAATGAAATTGGAAAATTAAAAACAGAAGTATTGAAAGAAAAATTAAAGAATAGTCAAGTTAAATACAAAAATTTAAAAATTGTAAAAGAAGAAGATATTATAAATGAAATTAAATTATCAGATTTTGTATTATGTACAGTAGATAAGCCACAAAGAATTATAAGAAGGTTAATAAATAAGGTATGCATAGAAAACGATAAACCAGTATTATTTTGTGGATTTTCGGAATATGTTGCCATGATTGGACCTTTTATTGAACCAAAAATAACTGCATGTTTGAATTGTATTGAAAAACAAAGTTCAGAAACACCTATAAATAATGTTGAGTTAGTTCCATCATTTGGGCCACTATGTTTATTAATCTCTAGTTTAGTAAGTAATGAAATTATTAATTATTTTTCAAAATATAAGGAAACTAGTTTAGTTGGCAAAACTTTAATGTTTAATCTATTAACATATCAAACAGAAATTATAAATTGGGAAAAGAATTCTAAATGTAAGGAGTGTGGAATAAATGCAAGTAAGTAATTTAAAAGCCGGATTTAAGAATAATGAAATCTTAAAAGATATAAGTTTTCATTTAGCACAAGGCGAAAAAGTTGGATTAGTTGGGCCAAACGGAAGTGGAAAATCAACTCTCCTTAAAGTTTTATCAAATGAATTACCATTAGATTCTGGGAAAATAAAATTAGAAAATGAAACTATTACATATTTAAAGCAAGAAATATCTCATGAATTTGATAATTATTCAATAATAGATTATATTAAAAACCAAACAGGTATTGGAAAATTAGAGACTAGACTTTCTGAACTTGAAAATAATTTAACTGATGATAACATGGACGAATATGGGGAGATATTGGATAATTTTTTATCGCTAGATGGTTATTCCTTTGAAAGTAATTTACAAAATTTAATAGATGGTTTAAATTTAGCCAAAAGTTTAGATAGTAAAATTTCTACTCTTTCAGGTGGGGAAAAAATAAAGGTTTTACTATGTGCTATGCTTCTTAGTAATGGAGATATCTTATTACTAGATGAGCCAACAAATAATTTGGATATTGAAGCAATTGACTGGTTAGAAAATTATCTTCGTAATCTAAAAAAAAGCATTATAATGGTTTCACATGATGAAGTATTTTTAAATAATATTGTTAGTAAAATATTTGAAATGTCTGATGGTAAGTTAAATGAATACAATTTAAGTTATGATGATTATTTAGAACAAAAAGATCTTGAATACGAAAAAGATAAACTAAAATACTTAAATGCTATAGAAGAAAGAAAGAAAATAAAAGTTAGATTACAAAAAGCAAAAGACTGGTCAAATAAGGGGACATCATCTAAAGCACACAATGATAATGATAAAATTGCTAATAACTTTGCTAAAGAAAGAACTCGTTCATCTGAAGTGTCTAAATTGTCAAAAGCATTAGATGAAATAGATATTCCAACATTTCAAGAAAGAAAAAAAATTAATTTCTTCTTAGATTTAGATAATGAAAAAGGAAATAAAAATATTTATGTAGATGATTTGGTATGCGGATATGAAAATTTTCAAACTGTTCCACTTAAATTAAATATAGATTTTGGAAGTAAAATTAGTATTAAAGGAAATAATGGAAGTGGTAAAACAACATTTATTAAAACAATACTAGGTTTGATTAAACCTATTGATGGAAATATTATAATAGGAAATGATGTTAAAATAGGATATATATCACAAGATACGATTATAAATGATAATAATATTAGTGTATATGAATTTATAACATCAGGATTAGATGATATAGATCGCTCATTAGTTTTTACATTGCTTAACAATTTTGGTTTTAATTATGATGACAGAGATAAAAAGTATTCCGAATTATCTCCTGGTCAAAGAACAAGAGTAAACTTGGCTAAAATTGCTCTTCATAAAATTAATGTACTTATTTTAGATGAAATTACCAATCATTTAGATAAAGAAGCATTAGAGTTAATTTATGAACTTGTAGAGTCATATCCTGGAACAATAATTAGTATTTCACACAATAGAAAATATAATGAAATTTTAAATTCAGATTATTCTTTAGATATTTCAACAGGAAACATAGAATATTTACAAAATAATACACAAAAAAAAAGATAAAAATTAGATTATAAAATATTTAACATACAAACAATTGATTAAGTTATTTCAATTTTTTCTTTCTAATGAAAAAATTATAAAATATCAATTTCAACTTCTAATCTGTATAAAATTTCTAAAGAATTTAAAATATCTATATACTAACTTTGTGGTAAATGAAAGATAAGAAAATAAAAACAAGATGAATTGATTAGTTTATCTTTATAATTCATCTTGTTTATTTCTAATTCTTTAGTTTCTATTGTTAACATATAATCACTCATCCCTTCTTAAATAACAAAAAAACTAACTATTTCTAGTTAGCATTTATTACTCTCGAAATCTAAAAGTTCGAGTTTCCTATCATATTGGAGGATCTAGTCGGATTTGAACCAACGATCAGGGAGTTGCAGTCCCGTGCCTTACCACTTGGCTATAGATCCAAAAGATGTATTTATTATAACAAATTTAATTTGAATATTCAATATATTTTATGAAAAAAAATGAAAAAGTTGCAAAAGTAAATTAAATGATTTACATAATTTTTAAGTTATAGTATAATATAAATGTCCTTAGAAAAGGAGTGAATTAGGTGGAAAGATTACAAAAAAAGATAGCAAATTTAGGCTATTGCTCAAGAAGAAAAGCAGAAGAACTTATTAGTAGTGGTAAAGTTGAAGTAAATGGTGAAGTTGTTAGGAAACTTGGAACAACAGTGAAACCTGGTGATGTTATTACAGTTGAAGGTAATATTTTAGATACTAGTAGAGAATTTGAATACTATCTACTTAATAAACCTAAAGGAGTAGTTACTACTACTAATGATGAAAAAGGAAGAAAGACTGTAATAGATTTAATTAATACAAATACAAGAATATATCCCGTAGGAAGACTTGATTATGATACGACTGGAATTCTTATTTTAACAAATGATGGAGAACTTGCTAATTTGCTTATGAGACCGGATTCTCTTGTTGATAAGACATATATTGCTAAAATAGAAGGTGTGATAACTATTGGTAATATTCAAAAACTTAGAAAAGGTGTTATTATCGATGGAATTAAAACTAAAGAAGCAAAAGTAAAGTTAAGATCGGTAGATAAAAAGAAGAATACTTCGATTGTAGAGATAACTATTCATGAAGGCAAAAATCATCAAATTAAGAGGATGTTTGAGGTTCTTGGATATAAGGTAATAAAACTTCGAAGAGAGAAATATGCTAATCTTGATTTAAAGGGTCTTATGCCAGGAGAATATCGCTCTTTATCTATTAAAGAAGTAAAAGTATTATATAGTTTATGTAAGAAGTAATTTATTAAATTTTTGGGGGTAATTATGATATATGAAATATGTGAAGATGATAAATGTTTAATTCAACGTGGCTTTGATGGATTAATTGTAATAAAGATAAACGATTTTAATAGTTTGATAAATGATAGTAATGAAAAGTTAATTAAACGAATGATAAAGGAAGATGAAGTTTCTTGCTTGTTTCACTTTAGTGAGAGTGTTTTGGATTTGATACTTGATTTTGTTATACATGATAAAAATATTAATGAATTAAAAGAAGGATTGGTAGATTTTAATATTCCGTTTTTTTCATTTGCTTTTGATATGATTCGTAAATATAAAAAAGATTATAAAAATTTATGTGAATTAAAGAATTCTTCAAATATAGTGATTAATTGCAACTTAAATAATATTAATAAAGGATTGGATTTAGCAGTTAATCTTAATATTCCTGCGACTATTTATTGTACTGATATTTCACTTGAAACTTATAAAGAAATACTTAAAGACTGTAATTTTGAGGAGTATGACAATTGTGGTATTAAAATCTTTTATCAAGATTGTAATAGTTCTGTTGGATTAGCTACTTTATATAAAATTTCTCATTTGATAGGAGATATTGTTAATAATATTAGGCAATACAATCTATCACCGATTGAGAAAATTATGTATGTTTATGATATTGTAAAACAGAGAAAATATAAAAAGGATAATATTAATGTAAGAAATTCTTGTGACTTAGATAAAGTTTTAACTGGTGATTTTATTAATTGTTCGGGATATTCTAATTTGTTTAATGCTATTTTAAAATGTTTAGGTATAAAAGCTATGCCTCTTGCCAGTATTTCTAAAAAACATCAAAGAAGTATTGTTTATGTTAAGGATGAAAAATATAACATTGATGGTGTATATGTCTTTGATCCGACTTGGGATAGTAAGACTAATAATGATGATAATAATTATATTGATAAGTATTATTATTTTGCTATGCCAATTAAGGTATCTAATATTAGTGCTCCTGAAGAATTATTTGAAACTTTATGTATTTCTTATGATGAAATTGTCAGTGTTCTAAATGATTATGATATTATTGACTTTGTTGATATAGAAAAAAATATTAATATAAAAGAACGTCTAAAATTATTGTTTGAATTTGTTGATAATGATGGATTAAATCGTATTAATAATATTACTAGTTTAGGATATGTTGATGAAAAAATAAAAGAAAAATTATCTTTTGATTATAATAATATGATATCGAAATATTTTGTTGGTGAAATTGATATGGAAATATTTATTAAGATATTATATAATACAAGAAGAATACAATATTTAAATGGCTTTATTTGTGATTTTAATATTGAGAATATTAAACATACTGTTTTGAATAGATATATGAGAATTAAGAAAAATGAATTAAAACAAAGAAAAAATAATTCTAGTAAAAATCTATTATTGGAATTATTAGATTATAATCTTATGATTGTTGATTTATTAGAGGAGAAAACTGAAGGAATTATTATGGATTCTTTGTATGAAAATGTATCTTTTGAGAGAGATAAGGAAAATATTAAGTTGATAAAGCTATTAAAGGAAATAAGTTTTGATAAAGATAATAAAAAAATTAAAAATGGGTAGTTGACAACGATAAAAAATTGGCATATAATATGTTTATGTTAAAACAAACGAAGGAGACGGTATAATAAAATAATTATAGAGAGTTAGTGGTTGGTGGAAACTAATATGATTTTTATTATATAAATCACTCCAGATGTGTTTTTCTAAGTAAATAGGAAAAGCCGGGTAAATACCCGTTATCAAGATAAGAGCACTTATGTGAAACAAGGTGGTACCGCGGGCACGCTCGTCCTTGTGATTTAAGTGTTTTTTTGTTTTGTAAGAGAAAGGAATTGATTAGTATGTTTAAAAATTTAAGTAAATTACCTGTCAATGAGACGGAAAAAGAAATAAGGGAAAGATGGTTAAAAGATAATATTTTAGATAGATGTATTGAAAATAGAAAAGATGATCCATACTTTGTTTTTTATGATGGACCTGCTACTGCGAATGGATATCCTGGATTGCATCATATGGTAGCAAAGTTTTTGAAAGATACTATCTGTAAATATAAAACAATGCAAGGATACAAGGTTATAAGAAAAATTGGATGGGATACTCATGGATTACCAGTTGAATTACAAGTTGAAAGAGATTTAGGGTTTAATGGTAAAAAAGATATTGAAAAATATGGTATTAAGGAGTTTAATCAAAAATGTAAAGAATCGGTATGGAAAAATGAAAAGGCATTTACTGATTTAACTAATAAGATGGGACAATTTATTGATGTTGATCATCCATATGTTACATATGATAATAATTATATTGAAACTGAATGGTGGATTTTAAAGAAATTTTTTAATGAAGGTTTATTTTATAAAGGTACTAAAATATTACCTTATTGTCCTAGATGTGGTACTGGTCTTGCTTCTCATGAAGTAGCTCAAGGTTATGAAGAAATTGGTGTAGATACTGTAATTGTACCAATGAAAAAGAAAGATGAAGATGTTTATTTTCTTGTTTGGACAACTACGCCTTGGACTCTTTTATCTAATGTAGCTTTATGTGTTAACCCAAGTGCTACTTACGTTAAAGTGGAAAGCTGTGGATATAAATTCATTATAGCAGAAGCATTAATGAATAAGGTTTTAGGTGATGATGTCAAAGTTTTAGAAAAATATCTTGGTAAAGATTTAGAATATGCAGAATATGAACAATTAATTCCTGAATTAAAAATAGATGGTAAAGCTTTCTTTGTTTGCATGGATGATTATGTAACTATGGAAGATGGTACTGGTATTGTTCATATGGCTCCTGCTTTTGGAGAAGATGATGCAAGAGTAGGTAGAAAATATAAATTACCTTATGTTAATCCAGTAGGAGAAGATGGTAAATATACTGAAGGCCCATGGAAAGGAATTCTTGTCTTTGATGCCGATCAAGAAGTAATTAAATATTTAAAAGAAAATGATAAATTATTTAAGAAACAAAGAATAGTTCATAACTATCCACATTGCTGGCGTTGTCATTCTCCTCTTATCTATTATTCTAAACCAAGTTATTATTTGGAAATTACTAAAATTAAAGATAAGATTGTAGCTAATAATAAAACAGTTAATTGGTATCCTTCTTATGTAGGAGAAAAACGTTTTGGTAATTGGTTAGAAAATTTAAATGATTGGGCAGTATCTAGATCTCGCTACTGGGGAACTCCTATTCCTTATTGGATTTGTGAATGTGGTCATAGTGAAATGATTGGATCAGTAGAAGAACTTAAAGAAAGATCTACAACTAATATAGATGATAATGAGTTGGATTTACATCGTCCATATATTGATAATATTCATTTAAAATGTCCAAAATGTGGTAAAGAAATGAATAGAATTCCTGATGTTATTGATTGCTGGTTTGATTCTGGTGCAATGCCTTTTGCCCAATATCATTATCCTTTTGAAAACAAAGAATTATGGGATAAACAATTTCCAGCTGATTTTATATGTGAGGGTATTGATCAAACTAGAGGTTGGTTCTATACTTTACTTGTAATATCTACTTTTGTTAAGGGTGTAAGTCCATATAAAAATGTTTTAGTAAATGATTTGCTTTTAGATGCAGAGGGTAAAAAAATGAGTAAAAGTAAAGGTAATATTGTTGAACCATTTACTACTATGGAAGAGTATGGTGCTGATACAGTTAGATTTTACTTACCATATGTTTCACCGGTTTGGACTCCACTTAAATTTGATATAAACGGGCTAAAAGAAGTTCATTCTAAATTCTTTAATCCTCTTAAAAATACTTATAATTTCTTTACTTTGTATGCTAATACAGATAATATTGATATAAAGGATTGTAATGTTAAATATGAGGATAGAGAAGAAATTGATAAATGGTTACTTTCTAAGTATAATAAATTACTTAAATATGTTACAGAATCTTATGATGAATATGATTTAAATAAAGTTGTAAGAGCACTTACTGCATTTGTATCAGATGATCTATCTAATTGGTATATTAGAAGAAATAGAAGTCGTTTTTGGGGTAGTGAACTCAATGATTCTAAAAAGTCTGTTTATATAACTACCTATGAAGTTTTAGTTGGAATTTCACAAATGATGGCTCCAATTGTTCCTTATTTATCGGAAGAAATATATACTAATTTAACTTCTGAATATTCTGTACATACTTCTGATTTTCCTAAATACGATGAAAATTTAATTAATGAAGCAGTAGAGGAAAAAATGGATTTAGTTAGAGATTTAATTAGTATCGGTAGATATGTAAGAGAAGAAAATAAATTAAAAGTACGTCAGCCATTAAGTGAAATATTAATTGATGCAAAAAATAAAGACTTAATAGGAGATTTAACTAATTTAATTGAAGAAGAACTAAATGTAAAAAAAGTTACTTTTACTTCCGATACTTCTGTTTATATGAATTATGTCGTTAAACCTAATTTTAAAGAAGTTGGTAAATTATTTGGTAAGAATATTAAAGAATTTCAAAATAAACTACTAGAATTAAAACTTGAAGAAATTGAAAAGTTAAATCATAATGAAGAAATTACAATGGATATTGGTGGGCAAAAATATACGATTAATAAAGATATGGTCGATGTTAAGATTTTTGCTAAAGAAGGATTTAATGTAGGAATGGAAAATAATAATTATGTTATTTTAAATACTACTCTTACACAGGATTTAATAAATGAATGTTTAGCTAGAGAAACGATTTCTAAAGTTCAACAACTTAGAAAAAATATGAATTTTGATATTGCCGACAGAATAAATATGTATTTAGATGCATCTTTGGAGTATAAGAATGGTATTAATGATTATCTTGATATGATTAAAGAAGAGACTTTAACACTAAATATATATGATAAAGAGGGAATTAGTGAAAAAACTTTAATTAATGATTTTGAGGTTGGTATTGAACTTGAAATTGCTAATAAATAAATATTTAATTAATATAATAGAGGTATTTTATAAAATAACTCTATTAATATTTGATGTAAAATTGGTGTAAAAATACTTGTAATTATTTTTATTGTGTTATATTCTTATATCATAGGGAGTGTGATACAATGATTTATCCATCAATCGATAAAATATTAAATATTGTTGACTCTAAATATGCTCTTGTTTATATTGTTTCAGAAAGAAGTAAACAAATGACTAAGACTGATTATTATCAAAAACCACTGAAAGAATATAAATGTAAAAAGGATATAGGGAGAGCATTAGAAGAAGTTTATGATGGACTAATTCACGTTGAGAAACATTAGTTTCTCTTTTTTTCTTGAAAAAAGATAGAAATTAATGTATACTAAATGTAGGTGATATAGGGTGTATTTTTTGTTAGAAACATGTCAACATCCAGGAGTACTTAGAATTTTATATTTTGTTTCTTTGCTTTTGGATTTGATTTTTATAATTGTACCTATTGGTCTTATTCTTATGCTACTTATTGATTTTAGTAAAGCTGTAATTGCTGGAGATGATGATAAGGTTAAAAAGAGTACGAAAATAGTAGGTAAAAGAATTATTTATGCTGTTTTAGTATTTGCAACACCATGGATAGTTAATCTTTTTTTAGAACTTATGTCTTATGCTGGAATAACAACTGATTATCTTACTTGTATGAATAATGCTAAAGGTGGCGATTTTGCTTATTTTGATAGGTTATTAGAGGAAGAAGATAAAGCTAGAGAGGAAGAACGCCAGAAAAAGTTAGAAGAGCAGCGCTTAAAGAATGAAAAGGATAGACAAGAGAGGGAAAAGGCTAATCAAGAAAAGGCTAATATGCAAAAAGGCGCTTCCTATGGTAGTATGGCTTCACGACTAGTAAAGGTTGCTAGTGATGAACTTGGGAAAACTGATAGTAGTAGATATGGTGCTACTGGGGGTGCTCCATGGTGCGGTTTCTTTACAAGTTGGGCTTTAAAGAATACTGAATATAATGGTGAAAATTTGTTCTATGATATTATTGAAAAAGAGCAGAAGGTTCAAAATCCAGCGTCTGCTTTATGCTCGGTATATAATTTTGAAACTAGTAGTAATCTTGCTTTTCATTATTCACAGTATTATGCTAATAAACTTGGAAAGAGTTCATATACTCCTAAGGTAGGAGATATTATTTACTTTAACTGGGATAAAAATTGGAACGGGCAAATAAATAGTTGTGCTAATATGCATTATGGTAATTCTCACGTTGGTATTATTGGTAATGTTACGGGAACTCTTATTACTACATATGAAGGTAATTGTGGTGGTAAGGTTTGCTCAAATACTTATCAAGTTACTGATCAGAATATTATAGGTTATGGTTCTTGGTATGATAATTAGGATGGTGTGATATGAAAAAAAGGTATTTAATTTTAATGTTACTTTTATTATCTGGATGTACAGTTAATTATAATTTAGATATTGAAGGTAATGGTATTTATAAGGAAACTATTACTGGTACTGTAACTAATGAGGAATTAGATAATAATAATAGTACAGATATTAATGACTTTTCGTATAATTTAAATTTTGCAACTCCTTTAATTAGAGATGAAGGTGAATATGCAAAAGAAATAATTGATAAAAAGGGATACAAGGAATTTAGTTATTCTTATGTATTTGATAATAATTATGATAAATCTAATATTATTAATACTTGCTTTAGTGGGGTTTTATTAAGCGATGATGATGAATTTTATTACTATGATTTTTATGGTCCTTTTAAATGTTTATATACTGATAAAATTAATATTAATGTAACTAGTAAATATGCTGTAATAGAAAATAATGCTGATAAGGTAAATAAAAATACGTATACTTGGATAATAGATAATGAAGATGATAGTGATATTCATTTGGTAGTTAGTAAAGATGTTCTTTATCAGGAAACAAAAGAAAAAAAGATATTTACATCATTTAGAATAGTTGGTTTTATTATTTTGGTTGTATTATCTTTAATTACATATCTGTTATATAGAAAGAAAAATAGTGATGAAATATAAATCACTATTTTTTTTGTTATTTTTTTATTATTCTATCATATATTTTATTGTACAAAGAAAGGAATGATAAAATAATTATGGAAACAATTAAAGTTTCGTCTAAATCTAATCCTAATTCGGTAGCGGGAGCACTAGCTAATGTTTTTAGAGAAAAAGGAGTAGTAGAAGTTCAAGCAATAGGGGCAGGAGCATTAAACCAAGCTATTAAAGGAGTAGCTATAGCAAGAGGATTTGTTGCACCATCGGGGAAAAATTTGGTATGCACACCGGCATTTATTGATATTACAATTGATGGGGAAGAAAGGACAGCAATTAAGTTAATAGTGGAGGCTAAATAGCCTTTTTTCTTTTTATTGAAAAAATTTCAATGAAAAGAAAATATTTTGAATATTTTAGTTTATTTTACATATACTAATATGTATAAAATAAATAAATTTTATAAAAACTATTGACTAAATGTTATATAAATGTTATATTAATATCGCTGGTTAATTTGGGTTTTGTCATGGGCAAAACTTATATTTAAGTTAAGAAATGAAACACCAGGATATGTGTAAGAAAGGAGTGAAATAATGCCTACAATTAATCAATTGACTAAGAAACCTAGAAGTAAGAAAACTAGAAAGAGTAAATCACCTGTATTATTAGTAGGAAAAAATAGTATTCAAAAGAAACAAACTGTACAAGTTTCACCTCAAAAGAGAGGCGTATGTACTCGTGTTGGTACTATTACACCTAAAAAGCCTAACTCAGCTTTAAGAAAATATGCGAGAGTAAGACTTTCTAATGGTATGGAAGTTACTTGTTATATTCCAGGTATTGGACATAACTTACAAGAGCACAGTGTTGTACTAATCAGAGGTGGACGTGTTAAAGACTTAATCGGTGTTAGGTATCATATTATTCGTGGTACTTTAGATACTGCTGGAGTTCAAAACCGTAAACAAGGTAGAAGTAAATATGGTGCTAAGAAAGAGAAAAAATAATTAATATAATAGAAGGAGGGAGACTATGAGAAAGAAACAAGCTACTAAAAGAGATGTTTTGGCGGATCCTATATATGATTCTAAAGTCGTTACTAAACTTATTAATCATATTATGAAAGATGGTAAAAAAGGAACTGCTCAAAAGATTATCTATGAAGCTTTTGATATAGTTAAGGAAAAAACTGGTGAAGATGCTATGACTGTTTTTGAAAAAGCTATGAGTAATATTAAACCTTCACTTGAAGTTAAATCAAGAAGAGTCGGAGGAGCTAACTATCAAGTTCCAGTTGAGGTAAAACCAGATAGAGCTCAAGCTCTAGCGTTTAGATGGCTTGCTCAATATGCAAGACTTAGAAATGGTCATTCAATGGCAGAAAATCTTGCCAATGAAATAATTGATGCATCAAATGGAACAGGTGCATCTGTTAAGAAGAAAGATGATACTCATAAAATGGCAGAAGCTAATAAAGCATTTGCTCATTATAGATGGTAATAGAAAGGAAAAATGAATTATGGCTCGTGAAATAAGCTTAGAACATACAAGAAATCTTGGAATCATGGCCCATATTGATGCTGGTAAAACTACTTGTACGGAGAGAATTCTATTCCATACCCACAAGATTCATAAAATTGGAGAAACCCACGATGGTGAATCGCAAATGGACTGGATGGAACAAGAACAAGAAAGAGGTATCACTATCACTAGTGCTGCGACTACTGCATTTTGGAAGGGTTATAGATTTAATATAATTGATACTCCAGGACATGTTGACTTTACTATTGAAGTTCAAAGAAGTCTAAGAGTACTAGATGGTGCTGTTTTACTTATCGATGCTCAAGCAGGTGTAGAACCTCAAAGTGAAACAGTATGGAGACAAGCAAATGAATATAATGTACCTAGAATTATATTTGCTAATAAGATGGATAAAATGGGAGCAGATTTTTATTTTAGTTTAGGTACTATTAAAGATAGACTAGGTGCTAATTGTGCTGCGATTGAATTACCTATTGGAGCTGAATCTGATTTTAATGGTGTAATTGATCTAGTTACAATGAAAGCATATCATTTTGATGGAAAACAAGAGGAAAATTATACTGAAATTGAGATTCCTGAAGATATGAAAGACAAAGCTTTAGAATATAGAAATATATTAATTGAAGCTGCTGCTGATTTTGATGAAGACTTAATGATGAAATATTTAGATGGGGAAGAGATTAGTACAGATGAACTTAAGAAGGCAATTAGAACTGGTGTATTAAAAGCAGAGTTCTTCCCAGTAATGTGTGGAACTGCTCTTGGTAATATGGGTGTTAAACTACTTCTTGATGCTGTAGTTGATTACTTACCTGCACCTACGGATATTGCTTCTATTGAATGTACTGATCCAAAAGGTAATGTTGTACTTAGACATCCATCTGATTCTGAACCATTTACTGCTTTAGCATTTAAGATTGCTACTGATCCGTTTGTAGGTAGACTTACATTCTTTAGAGTATATTCGGGAACTTTAAAAAGTGGTTCTTATGTACTTAACTCTACTAAGAATGTTAAAGAAAGAATTGGTAGAATACTACTTATGCATGCTAATCACAGAGAAGAAATACCTGAAATATATGCAGGTGAAATTGGAGCAGCTGTAGGTCTTAAAAATACAACTACTGCGGATACTTTATGTGATGAGAAGAAACCTGTCATCATGAGAGGTATGGAATTTCCTGAACCAGTTATCACACAAGCTGTTGAACCAAAAACAAAAGCTGACCAAGAAAAAATGGCTATTGCTCTTCAAAAACTTGCTGAAGAAGATCCAACGTTTAGAATGGCTACAGATCCGGAAACTGGACAAACAACTATCTCTGGTATGGGTGAATTACACCTTGATATCATTGTCGATAGGATGAGAAGAGAATTTGGTGTTGAAGCTACTGTTGGTGCACCAATGGTTGCATATCGTGAAACTATTACACAAATGGGTGAATGTGAAGGTAAACATATTAAGCAATCAGGTGGTCGTGGACAATATGGACACGTATGGGTTAGATTTGAACCAAATCCTGAAAAAGGTTATGAATTTGTTGATAACATAGTTGGAGGTGTCGTTCCTAGAGAATACATTTCGGTTATTGATAAAGGATTACAAGATGCTATGCAAACTGGTATTTTAGCAGGATATCCAATGGTTGATATTAAAGCTACTTTATATGATGGATCATACCATGATGTCGATTCATCAGAAATGGCATTTAAGATTGCTGCATCACTTGCTTTAAAAGAAGCTAAAAATAAATGTAAACCTGTACTTTTAGAACCTATTATGAAAGTAGTAGTTACAGCTCCTGATGAATATACTGGAGCGGTAATTGGAGACTTGACTGCTAGACGTGGTAAACCTCAAGGACAAGAATCTAGAGGTAATGCGGTAGCATTTACAGCAATGGTACCACTTGCAGAAATGTTTGGATATGCTACTAGTTTAAGAAGTTCTACGCAAGGTAGAGGTAATTACGTAATGGAACTAGATCACTATGAAGAAGTTCCAAAGTCAATTGCTGACGAAATCATCAAAAAAAATGGTGGAAATTAGTAAAAGTACTTGAAAAAAAATAATTATATGATAAAATATAATATGTAATATTTAAGAAAGAGAGGAAAATATAATGGCAAAACAAAAATTTGATCGTTCAAAACCACACGTTAACATTGGTACAATTGGCCACGTTGACCATGGTAAAACTACATTAACTGCTGCTATTACTAAAGTATTGGCAGCAAAAGGTGGAGCAGATTTCGTTGATTATGCTAATATCGATAAAGCTCCTGAAGAAAGAGAAAGAGGAATTACAATCAACACTGCACATGTTGAGTATCAAACTGAAAAGAGACACTATGCACACGTTGACTGTCCAGGACATGCTGACTATGTAAAGAACATGATTACAGGTGCTGCTCAAATGGATGGAGCAATCCTTGTTATTGCTGCTACTGATGGACCTATGGCTCAAACTAGAGAGCATATCTTACTTGCTAGACAAGTTGGTGTACCTAGAATGGTTGTATTCTTAAACAAATGTGATATGGTTGATGATGAAGAATTACTTGACCTAGTTGAAATGGAAGTAAGAGAATTATTAAGTGAGTATGGCTTTGATGGAGATAATACTCCAATTATCAGAGGTTCTGCTCTTAAAGCTCTTGAAGGAGAAGAAAAGTATGTTAAGGCTATTGAAGATCTTATGGCTGCTGTTGATGAATGGATTCCAACTCCAGAGAGAGATAATGATAAACCATTCTTAATGTCTATTGAAGATGTATTTACTATTACTGGTAGAGGAACAGTTGTTACTGGTAGAGTTGAAAGAGGACAATTAAAACTTAATGATACAGTTGAAATCGTTGGTTTAAAAGATACTAAATCTACAGTAGTTACTGGTATTGAAATGTTTAGAAAACAACTTGACTATGCTGAAGCTGGAGATAATGCTGGTGTATTATTAAGAGGAATTGACAGAAGTGAAGTTGAAAGAGGACAAGTTCTTGCTAAACCTGGAACTGTTCATCCACATAAGAAATTTAAAGCACAAGTATATGTACTTTCTAAAGAAGAAGGTGGAAGACATACTCCATTCTTTACAAACTACAGACCTCAATTCTATTTCAGAACTACTGATGTTACTGGTGTAGTTACTCTTCCTGAAGGAACTGAAATGGTTATGCCTGGTGACAATGTTACTATGACAGTTGAACTAATTGCTCCAATCGCAGTTGAAAATGGAACTAAATTTTCAATTCGTGAAGGTGGACACACTGTAGGTGCTGGTTCAGTTACTGAAATTATCGAATAATAAAATTAAAGGTACTCAAATTAGAGTATCTTTTTTTGTTAAACATTAGTTAAAATTTCACCAATTTATAATATAGATAACAAACAAAGAT
>CAMEJC010000027.1 GCA_945919295.1 uncultured Mycoplasmatota bacterium | reverse complement strand
AATGTTAGCGTGGTTAATATCTAAAAGTGTTCTCTCCTTTTTTAATGAAAATTAGGAAGGAGTGATGGCTATGTTCTGTGAAAATGCTCGAAAGGGGGTTTTGCAGATTGGAACAAGTCTTAGCATATGCTTTGACTATTCTAGTTATTCTTGCTTTATGCAAGTTTAACCGTAGATAAAAAACGAGAGCACTTTCAAGGAAGTGCTCTATGAACAAACATGGAGAGAACACCTTGTCAAAATAGGTGTTATCCACTTTTTTAATATGGATAAAATTCTCTTTCCATATACATTGTATATTTTTTTTATATAAAAGTCAATAATTATTGCTAAAATAAATTAAATGGAGAATATGAAACCTATTAAAAATTAGAAAATAAATAATTATACTTTTCAAAAATCAGAAAATATATTATAATTAATATGAATAGGAGATATCTAAATATGAAAAGAAAAAAAAGAAAATTAAAAATAGGTAAAATTATAAGTATTTTCCTTTTTATTATTTTAATATTAGTTTTGGTTTATTTCCTTTTAAATAAAGAAAAATCATTAAAGAAAGAATTAATGCCAAAATTAAGTGACATTACTGAAGTAAATACTATCACTACTAAATATGAACTTAAAGCTAATATTACTTATGAATATAATGATGAAATAGAAAAAGATAAAGTAATATCACAAAGTATCAAAGAGGGTAGTGAAATTACTAAAGGAAGTAATATTGACATTGTCATATCTCTAGGTAAATTAGATAAAGAAAAACTAGCAAGTGATAATATCAATGAACTAGGTAAGGTTCCAATTATGATGTATCATGGCATTAGAGAGAAGACAGCATCTTCGACTGGTACCACCGGTGGTAATGTTGATAAAGATGGATATAATAGAACACCAGAAGCCTTTCGTGAAGATTTAGAATTTTATTATGAAAAAGGTTATCGTATGGTACGATTAGAAGATTATATTCATGGAAATGTCGATGTCGAATATGGAAAAAGTCCTATTATTCTTACTTTTGATGATGGTAATGAAGATAATATCAGAGTAACAGGTTTAGATGAAGATGGTAATATTATTATTGATAAAAATTCCGCGATTGGGATTCTTGAAGAATTTAAGAAAAAACATCCAGATGTACCGGTTACAGCAACCTTTTTTGTCAATGGTGGCATTTTCAATCAAGAAAAATATAATGAGAAAATAGTAAAATGGATGATTGAAAATGGCTATGATATTGGAAATCATACTCAAACTCATTTAGATATCAAAAAAGCAACTTCTGATGAAGTTCAAAAAGAAATTGTTTATGTTTATAACAAACTAGAAGAATTAATTCCTGGTAAATACGTTAAAATTATAGCTCTTCCATTTGGTAGCCCATATACCAAAGAACATGAAAACTATAAATATGTATTGTCTAGTACCTATGATGGTAAAACATACGAAACCGAAGCAGCTTTAAGAGTAGGATGGGAACCAGAAGTATCTCCTTATGATAAAAACTTTGATAAAACCTTCTTAAAAAGATGCCGAGCTTATGATAATAACGGTAAAGATTTTGATATTGAAATGGTATTTAATATGTTAGAAAAAAATAAATATATATCAGATGGTGATCCTAATACGATTGTAATAAAAGAAACAGATGAATCTAAATTAGAAGCAACTGATAAAAAGGTAATTACTTACTAGGGAGGAAAATTATGAAATTAAATAATAAAGGTTTTGCTATTACTAGTGTTTTATATGGACTACTTATTTTATTTGTTGTTATGATGAGTTCATATTTAACGGTGTTATCTGCAAAAAAAAATAGACTAGATAATATCACCAAAGAAATTGAAGATAGTTATGATTTTAATATTAAAAAAGAAAATTTAACAGAATCAATAGGAGATACATATACAGCTCCTCATACTGGAAAATATACATTTGATAATTGTATTATGTATTTGTATAAAGGCAATGTATATGAAAAAAGTGAATTATGTGATGCTTCTACTTTAACTACCATAGAATGTCACGGAAGTGGTGATGAATGTGAATAAAAAAGGATTTACAATAATTGAATTAATTATGGTAATTGTAATAATATCCATTCTTTCACTTGTTTTAGTACCTAATATAATTACCTTTAATAATAAAAATAAAATTAAATCGTGTGAAAGTTTAGAGAAAAATATTATATCAGCTGCTAAAATATATGTAACTAATAATAAATATGATCTTGGTTTTGATTGTAATGGTGAAGCAAAAACAATATTATTACAGACATTAGTGGATTCAGGTGATTTGAGTTCACCTATTACTAATCCAATGACTAAAGATAAAATAGATTTAAATAAAACTATTACTGTCACTTATGATTGTACAAATAAAACATTTACTTATAATTTTACTTTAAATTGTACATAAAATAGTTAAAAAAGTAATTAAATTATATTGTAATTTAAAAAAATATATGATAAAATAAAGAAGAATAGGAGAGATATATATGGCACTAAATAAATTAAAAAAATTTGTAAGTGAAGAAGTAATGGATGAGGTTAGTGAAGACGAATATTATGATGCTGAAAAAGTTACTATTCCAAGTAGTGGCAAAATGATTCTTTTAGAACCTCGTGCTTATTCTGAAAGCCAGCAGATAGCAGATCATCTTAAAAAGAGAAATACTGTTGTTGTTAATATGAAAAGAGTAACCCCTGATCAAGCTAAAAGAATAGTAGATTTTTTAAGCGGTACTGTATATGCAATTGGTGGAGATCTTCAAAAAATTGGCGGAGGAATATTCTTATGTACTCCTAAAAATGTCAATGTAGAAGGAAGTATCTCTGAAGAAGATGAAAAAGGAAAAAAGAAAAACGATCCAGATTTAGAATGGTAAGAATGTAGGTGACTTTATGAAGAGGTTTACTATAACTCATGAGGGTTATAACATTGAAGAAGTAAATAGATTCATTGATGTAGTTATAAAAAGACTTGAAAAACTAAATAACGATAATTCTCTTTTACAGATGAAAATCTCTTCATTGGAAGAAGAACTAAAAAAAGAGAAAGTATCTGAAGCAAAAGTAAGCGAGGCTATTCTTGCTGCTCAGCAGACTTCTGATCGTATCAAGTCTCTAGCTCGTGAAGAAGCTAATATGATTGTCGAAGAGGCTAGAAATAATGCCAATTCTATTATTCATGAAGCTCTTTTAAATGCTGAAAAGACAGAACATGAAGCAATGATTCTAAAGAAAAATATTACTGTCTATAAAAATAGAGTAAAGAATATTATAAAGTCACAACTTGAAATAGCGGATGATTTAGATAAATACGATTTAGATAAATAAATTATGTTGACAAGGTACCATTAGTGTGGTATCTTTGTTTTAGGAAAGCTTTATTACAAAATTTTTTAAATTTTGGAGGAATTATGGAAATATTAAAATGCAGTAATTTAAACAAATCATTTGGAAGAAAAAAAATATTAAATAATGTTAGTTTAAGCCTTGATGAAGGAGATGTTCTGGGCTTTATTGGACCAAATGGTGCGGGCAAAACAACGACAATAAAATTAATACTTGGTCTTCAGTCTATCGATTCAGGTACAGTTACCATCTGTGGTTATGATATTAAGAAAGAATTTACTAAAGCAATCAAAAATGTTGGAGGTATAATTGAATCTCCTGATATGTATATGTATTTATCAGGTTATGATAATCTAAAATTAATTGCTAATCTTTATGGAGTATCAAAAGAAAAAATAGATGAAGTAGTAAAATTAGTTGGTCTTGAAAAAAGAATTTATGATAAAGTAAGTAAATATTCTTTAGGTATGAGACAAAGACTTGGAATCGCAGCTTCACTTCTTAATGATCCCAAGCTTTTAATATTAGATGAACCCACTAATGGTTTAGATCCCGAAGGTAATAAACAAATTAGAAATTTAATTCTCAAATTATCTAAAAAAGGAATAGCTATTCTTGTTTCTAGTCATGCTCTTAGCGAACTAGAAAGCATCGTAAATAAAGTTGTGATTATTCAAAAAGGTAGTATCGTCGAAACATCAACTTTGGAAGAAGTAAAAAAAAGTAAAAACAGTTATTATATTTTTGAGGTAGATAAAATAAAAGGTATTGATAATATTGAAAAAATATCTGAAAATAGTTTTAAAGTTAATATCAATCGCGAAGAAATTCCTGAATTTATAAATAAATTGATAGATAAAAAAATAAAAATATATTCCATATATGAAGATAAATTATCTCTTGAAGATGCCTTCTTAAAAAGAACAGGAGGTAATCAAATTGATTAAGTTAATAAAAAACGAATTGTTTAAAATATTTCATAAAAAAAGTATCTATGTACTAGCGGGAATTATGTTGGCTTTTGTCATACTAAATAATATTGTTTATAAAGTATTTTATGATGACAATAGCAACTATATAAGTCAAACTTTAAATGATTCATCATGGGAAATAGATTATTATTCTGAAGAATTAAAAAATCTTGATATAAATAAAGAAAGTGACAAAGAAGAATATATATCTTGTAAAACAAGTTATGATATAGCAGTTCTTCATAGTTCATATCAAATAGGTACTTGGCAGTATAATATAATTGATACACGTTTATATGATATTATCTACAATATAAATTATTATACATACATCGAAAAAAATGATAAATTATTAAAAGAATATCAAGATAAGTATGACTATTACATTAATAGTTTTGAAAATAATAATTTTAAAGTCTTTATTAAAGAAGAATTAGATTCTACTCAAAAAGAAATTGACACTTTAGAAAAAGAAAAGAAGACTATAACAAGTACTAAAAGATTAAAGGAAATAGAAGATTCTTTAAATATATTATATATCAAAAAAGAAATGATAAACTATCGTATTTCCAATGATGTTCCTTATTCTAATAGTTATTTAAATACTGCGATTGAAGACTATATTGATACTTATACATATCTAAATAGTACCACTGTTGATAGTTTATCTTATAATGAAAAAATAGAATATAATAATAATTTATCTAAAAATGCCACTTCTAAATATATAATTGATAATAAAATTGATTTAAACCAAGAAAATACTGTTAGAAATAATCTTCGATGTATTTTCAATTCTTACGAAATACTAATTGTAATTTTAATAATTATTATTTCAGGAACAATTATTTCTAATGAATTTAATAAAGGAACAATTAAGAACCTACTTATAAGACCATATAAAAGAAGTACTATCTTCATAAGTAAATATATCAGTAGTTTCATTATTTTAATACTTAGTATCATTTACTTAGTATTCTTAGAATTAATAGTAGGAGGAATCTTATTTGGTCTCGATAGTCTTAATATTCCAATAGTTGTGTATAATTTTACTACTTCTTCTTTAGTAGAATATAATATATTTACATATTTAGGAATACTAATTCTTGCAAAAATGCCACTTTTAATACTTATAATGACTTTATCGATAACTCTAAGTACAATTACTCTAAACAGCCCTATATCAATAGCGGTACCTATCTTGGGTTATACCTTCAGCGGTATAATTGGTTCATTAGCAATGTCATTTGATTTAAAGTGGATGAAATATTTTCCTACTATGAACTGGGATCTAACAGAATATTTATTTGGAGGCCTTCCTGCCTTCCAATATACTAGTTTGAGTCATGCAATAATAATTTCAATAATTTATTTTGCTATTATGTTTACATTATCAATAATAGTGTTTAATAAAAAAAATATAAAGAATATATAAGGAGGAACTATGATTAAAAATGTATTTATGGAAGTACTACCGGATGTTTGGCCAATGTTAATCATTATTACTGTTATTATTTCCAGTTTTAGAATTACTTATTTGATAAGTAAACATAAAAAATTTGTATTACATAAAGAGTTAATCTATTTGATTTCAATAATATACATACTATGTTTATTCCATGTTGTAACATTTCAAGATAATAATTATGGAATATCTAATTTTGTACCATTTAAAGAAATCTTTAGATATGATTTTGGAACACCTAAATTTATGAAAAATATTGTAGGTAATATTATGCTTTTTATACCTTATGGTTTTATTGCATCGTATTTACTTAAAAATAAAAAATTTTCTACCATAACAATACTTACCATTATTGTATCGTTAACAATAGAAACGGTTCAGTACTATATTGGAAGAGTTTTTGATATTGATGATGTTATTTTAAATTTAGCGGGAGGAATAATAGGATTCTTAATTTATGTTGGAATTGATGCCATCAGAAGTAAAATAAAAATATTTAAAAATGATACTGTACTAGATATTTTGATTATTATAATATTAGTCTTAATTATAATTTATTCATTTAATATCAATGTCTTTGGCATAATAGGGGGATAATAATATGTTTGAAATATTTAATAATACTGACAAAGAAATAAAAGAAATAGAAAAATTAGAAAAATATATGCACTTTGTCGTTCAAAAATTAAAGTTAGAAAAAGGAATATTTAATATAATATTTGTAAGTAATAAAGAAATACATGAAATTAATAGAGAATATCGTCATACTGATAGAGTAACTGACGTTATATCATTTGCACTCGAAGATAATCAAGATGTTGTTTATCAAGATTTTAGACTACTTGGGGATATCTATATTGCTATCGAAGTTGCCTATGATCAGGCAATTGAATATAATCATTCAAGAGAAAGAGAAGTATGTTTTTTAGCAACACATGGACTTCTTCATCTTTTAGGGTATGATCATATGACTGAAGAAGAAGAAAAAATAATGTTTAAAGAGCAGGAGGAACTATTAAATGCCTTTGAGATCAAAAGATAAAAGAAGTTTTAAAAGAAGTTTAAAAGATTGCTTGAAAGGTTTAGAATATGTTATCGTAAATGAAGATAATTTTAAAAGAGAAATAATATTAGGTATTTTAGCATTGATTTTATGTTATGTTCTAAAAGTTAGTACTATAGAATTTATTATCATTCTTATTATTATCGCTCTAGTCCTTGTAAGTGAAGTACTTAATACTGCAATTGAAAAAACCGTTGATCTATATACCAAAGAATATAATGAGACAGCACGAATTGCTAAAGATGTATCGGCTTTTGCAGTTTTAACTATGTGTTTCTTTGCTTTAATAGTAGGAATAATTATTTTTGGCAGTAAAATATTAACATTAATAGGAGGAAAATAATGGAAGAAAGTTTAAAAAGATTACTAAAAAATAGTTATAGCCCTTATTCAGGATTTAAAGTAGCGGCTATATGCTTAATGAAAGATGGAAAAAGTTTTGGTGGAGTAAATGTCGAAAATGCTTCTTATGGTGCTACCATTTGTGCCGAAAGAGTTGCTATTACTTCAGCCATAGCAAGTGGCTACAAAAAAGGTGATTTTAGTAGATTATACATTATGTGTGATAGCGAAAGAATAGCCTCTAGTTGCTTTATGTGTAGACAAGTTATCAATGAATTCTTTGATCGTGAAGATGAAATAACCCTTTACAGTAATGATGGCGATAAAGAAACATATCTTGTCAAAGACCTATGTCCATATCCCTTTGGAAGTAGCGACTTGAAGTAGAATTATTAAAAAAGAAAATACTATATATAACAGTATTTTCTTTTTTCTAAAAATAAATTTCTATTTCAGATATTTAATTGACAAAACAAAAATAGTTATGCTACAATGTAGAAGAAAGGTGATTTAATATATTAATATAATAGTTATATTTAATAAAAAATAAGAAAGAAGAGGCGTTTTATGAAGAGTGGATTTGTAAGTTTTATAGGAAGACCAAATGTTGGAAAATCAACATTATTAAATAGTATTTTAGGAAAGAGAGTAGCAATTACTTCTGATAAACCACAGACGACAAGAAATATGATTCAAGGAATATATAATGATAATGACACTCAAATCGTTTTTGTTGATACCCCTGGCATTCATAAACCGCAAAATAAATTAGGTAAAGTTCTTAATAAACAAGCATACTTTACTATAAATGATGTTGATATTGTCATTATGGTTGTTGATATTACAGAAAAAATAGGAACTGGCGATAAATTTGTTATTGATATTTTAAAAAATATTGACAAACCAGTATTTTTAGTTATAAATAAAATTGATAAATTACAACGTGAAGAAATATTAAAAAAAATAGATGAATACCAAAAATTATACGACTTTGCTGAAATAGTTCCTGTGTCCGCTCGCAAGAAAGACAATGTTGATAGACTAATAGAAGTAATAAAAAAATATTTGCCAGACAGCATCAAATATTTTGATGATAATACTATTACTAACAGTTCACCATCATTTATTATTTCCGAGTTTATTCGAGAAAAAGTTCTTGATTTAACCGAAGAAGAAGTCCCACACTCTGTTACTTGCATTGTTGAAGACATAACTGAAGAAGAAAATATTTTAAATATTTCTGCCACGATAGTAGTAGATCGTGAAAATTTAAAAAAAATAATTATTGGTAAAAATGGTAGCATGATTAAAGAAATAGGAATTAGATCTAGAAAAGATATCGAAGAGTATTTTGGTAAAAAAGTTTATCTTGATTTATTTGTAAAAGTAGTTCCTAAATGGCGTGATAAAGAAAAATTTTTAAATATGATTGGATATAAAGATTTTTTGAATAAATAATTAAAAAAAGTAACATTATATAACTAGGGTGATAAAATGAATAAAGAAGATCTTTGGTTATTGTTTAAGAAAACAGGAAAAATAGAATATTATTTAAAATATAAAAGTTTTAGTAAAGAAAGTGATTGATATGTATAAAAAAATTGAAGGCATCGTTGTAAATGAATATACTTATGAAGAATCCAGTAAAATAATAAAAGTTTTTACTAAAGAGGGAATAGTGAGTATTATTGCTAAAGGGGCAAAAAAAACAAAGAGTCCCTTTTTTGCAGTAACAAGTAGATTCTCTTATGGCGTATTCAATATAATCTATAAAGAAAATACTTTATCTAGACTTACCGATGCTGATATCTTAAATGATTATCGAAATATCAAGAAAGATATTACTAAAATAAGTTATGTAACTTATATAACCGAACTTACTCTTCAAGTATATAAACATGAAGAAAATAAAAATATTTATGATTTATATTTAGTTAGTTTAAATAAGATAAATGAAGGCTATGATCCCTTGGTAATTACAAATATTTTAAAATTAAAATTATTAGATTATTTAGGAATAAAGCCAATTATCGATAGATGTGTTGAGTGTGGAAACACTACTGATATAGCAACCATATCTAGTTATTTAGGTGGATATGTTTGTAAAAATTGTCTAAAAGACGAAAAAAGAATATCTACTAAGACAATTAGTTTAATTAGAATGCTTTATTATGTTGATATATCTAAAATTACAAAATTAGATATATCTGATACTGTCAAAAGAGAAATCGATGAATTCACTAACGATTATTATGATAGATATTCTGGCATTTATTTAAAAAGTAAAATATTATTAGATAGTATTAAATAGAATATATTAAAGAGGTGATTCATGACATCTTTAAAATATATAATATTTCCCATAATAACAGCAATATTGTCCCAAACTATCAAAGTTATAATCGAAACTATAAAAAGTAAAAAATTAGATATTGTCAGATTTTTTGATGGAATGGGTGGTATGCCAAGTACACATTCAGCTTTGGCTACCAGTATTACCACATTAATATATTTAGATTATGGAGTAACTTCACCCTTATTTAGTATAACACTCATATTTTCACTCATAGTAATTTATGATTCTATGGGAATACGGTATGAAAGTGGTAATCAAGCAAGAATATTAAATAAGGCCTTCGGAACTAATTTAAAAGAAAGACTTGGACATCGACCCATCGAAACATTAGTGGGAGTTATCTTTGGAATCACAACTACACTATTATTAGTAGAAATAATATAAAAAGTAGCAATAATAACTAAATATTATGCTACTTTTTAATATTATTAATTAATTTAATTATATGATATAACCACTTATTAATAATTAAATCATATGTTCCAATACATTCGTATACTTTACCACCAAAGCCCATTTTAAATAAATAGTTACCATTTTTCTTATCCATATTTTTGATATCGCCAAAATTAAATATCTTATATCCTAGCGTAAGATATTTTTTAATAATTTCCCACTTAATTAAATGTGAAGAATAAAAACTAGCTAAATCTTTATTATATCCTTCATCCATAAAATATATCTCTCTATTATTTTTAAGTATCAATATCGCTCCAATAATAGCTCCCTCAGGATATCTAGTATATATGTTAGTAGCTTTTAGTATTTCATTATTATACTTAGTAATAAGTAGATCGGATTTCATCTTTCTATTTATAAATGAATCACTCTTTTTAATAGTAATATCTTGCATTATATCATTTAATTTATCATTAATTTCTTCTTCTTTTTTTAAAAGAAAACGATAATTATTAATATATTGTTCCGGATCAATTTTAGCAAAATATATTTCACAACAATTATTAGGAGTATTAAAATTTTCCACTAACTTTTTAATCTTATCAGAATTGTTATTACCAGTAAGATTAAGTAATATATCAACATTATTATTTTCATCTTTATATATTGTAATAGCCCTTTGAAGAGCTAAATTAATATTTCTTTTAGTATTAGAATTAAACATTTTATAAGTCTCGTTAGGAGTTTTTTCTGTTTCCAATACTACTTTTCTGTAGATAGATTTAGATACTTTTACAAATGATAATTCATCAAGTAGTTTTAAAATATTGGTATCAAAGTATATTACTTCTCTATTTTTATCAAACATTTTATAAGTAGTTTTATTTTCTGTTGTTAAATACACATATTTTTTTTCTTTTAAATATACTTTTAAAGTATTAACAAAATCTCTAAATAAATTATCGTTATCATAATCAACAAGGAAACCACCAGGTACATAACCAACCTTAAATTTAAAAATATCTTTCTCTAAAATTAAAGTAGCACCCATTAAAGTATTATCACTTTCATTAATAAAACCTAAAAATATTTTATTGTAATTAGGCTTAGTATTAGCATATTCTACAGTCTGAAAGTAGTTTCTCGAACTATGTAATTTAGAATAATTTTTAAATTGTGTCTCTGTTAATTCGATAATCTTCATAATTTTCCTCCTTAATCATTATATCATAGAAAATTAGAAAATAAAAGAAAATATATTGATAAAAAATAAGTTTTATGTTACTAAAATTCATATTATTAATGTTTTAACATCAATGATTATAATTTATGTCAAATATTCTTTTTTCACAATATAAAAAGAGAGTTCTCTCTCTTAGTAAAAATTAATTACTCTTTCTATTAATACCAATTACACCAGCCGCCATCGATACAAGAATAAGTATTACTAAATAAATTGTTCCACTAACTGTTAAAGATTTCAAAATAAGATTGACAATAATAAATAGAAGTATCCATATCATGCCATACTTTAATCCCTCAATATAACCTTTTTTATCAGACGTTTTACCAATTTTATAACTGCCTATGAAGACCCCAATAATAGGAATAAGCAGGCTAATTATTTTCAAGAAAGTACCAGTCAGAATATTAAAATAATTAAAAATCGTCATAATTATCGTTCCAATTAAGATTGTACCTAAAGTGCAGGCCATACTTTTTAAATAAGTTATCATAAATATCACCACTAAATAATATGTTTTTGTATAAAAAAATATACTATGTTACATAATTATAATGGTGATAAATATGACAGTAGTTATGATTAGAACAGTATTCTTTTATTTCTTTATTTTTGTTATATATCGAGTTATGGGAAAAAGAGAAGTTGGTCAACTTAGCATTACCGATCTAATAGTATCTTTACTTATCGCAGAATTAACTGTTATCAGTATAGAAAACTATGATAAATCAATTCTATATTCTCTAATACCAATTGTTATTTTAGTATTACTTCAATGTATTTTAGCCTATATTAGTTTAAAAAAACCAAAATTTAGAATTTTCTTAGATGGTAATCCCTCAGTCATCATAAAAAATGGTAAAATAAATTATAATGAAATGCTAAAGCAGAGATATAATTTAGATGATTTATTAGTACAATTAAGAGATAAAGGATATCGAAGTATTGAGGAAATTGAGTATGCTATTCTTGAAAGTAGTGGAACATTATCAGTATTTCCTTATGAAAATGGCAAAAGTCCTCTGCCTCTTCCCATTATATTAGATGGTGATATTCAAGAAGATACCATTAAACATTTAAAGAAAGATAAAAAATGGGTATATAACTTTTTAGATAAAAAGAATATTAGATTACAAGATGTTTTCTTCGCCTTCTATAAAGATAAAAGTATTTTTATTATAAAAAATGATGACTTAATCTAGTCATCTATTTTCTTTTATGTTATAATATCCTTGTGATTGCAATGGAAAATAAAATTCAAATATTAAATAATTTAATTAAGAATAGTAAAAAAATTGTTTTCTTTGGAGGAGCAGGAGTTTCAACTGAAAGCGGAATCCCTGATTTTCGAAGTAAAGATGGCATTTATAATCAAAAATATAATTATCCTCCCGAGGAAATACTAAGCCATAATTTCTTTATGAATAATCCCAAGGCATTTTATAAGTTTTACAAAGATAAATTAAATTCTCTAAATAGTCAACCGAATATTACCCACTATAAACTTGCCCAGTTAGAAAAGAAGGGAAAAGTTACCGCTATTGTGACACAAAATATTGATGGACTACATCAAAAAGCAGGATCTAAAAATGTTTTAGAATTACATGGAAGTATTTTAAATAATTACTGTTTAAAATGTCATAAGTATTATGATGCAAATTATATTTTTTCTTCAAAAGACATCCCAATATGTGAGTGTGGTGGAATGATAAAACCAGATGTTGTTTTATATGGAGAACCTCTTCCCGAAGATATTTGGAAGGAGGCTATCAAAAAAATAGAAGAAGCCGATCTTCTTATAGTAGGAGGAACATCTCTTACCGTCTATCCAGCATCACTACTAATAAATTATTTTAAAGGAAATAATATTATTTTAATTAATAGAAGTAAAACCAACTATGATACAAAAGCAACACTAATTATAAATGATAATTTAGGTAATGTTTTTAGTCAAATAAAGGAGTAAATATGAAAAAAATAACAAATGAATTCAAAAAAGAAAAATCATCAAAATTAAGAGTTTATATCATTCTTAGGTTTTTAGTTATTGTATGTATGATAAGACAAATATTTCAAGGGAACCTTTCTAATGTTCTACTCTGCATCTTAACTTTAATACTATTCTTAATACCTAGTATTTTAAGTAAAAAATTAAAAATAGAGTTTCCTGATACACTAGAAATTCTTGTTTATGCATTTATATTTTCTGCTGAAATACTAGGTGAAATAAATGAATTCTATATACATATTCCCAATTTTGATTCCATTATTCATACCATTAATGGATTTATTATGGCAGGGATTGGATTATCACTCGTGGATATTTTAAATAATGATCCTAATACAAAATTTTCTCTAAAGCCAATATATGTTGTTTTATGTGCTTTTTGTTTTTCAATGACAACAGGTGCTATATGGGAAATATTTGAGTATTCTATGGATAAAATATTTTATATGGATATGCAAAAAGATACTATCATTACTGAAATAACAAGTGTTAAGTTAAATGAGGAAGGAAAAAATAAGCCAGAAACTATTAAAATAAATTCATTAGAAGTAAATGGTGAAGATTATATGGAAAAATATGGTGGTTATATCGATATTGGACTAAACGATACCATGGAAGACTTAATAGTTAATTTTATTGGAGCAGTAATCTTTTGCGGTCTAGGATATTTTTATTTAGTAGGAAGAGGACATACTGCTCAAAAATTTATTATAACCAAAAAAACTAATTAAAAAAATAATATAACTAAAAAATGGTACTTTTTTCTTACAACTCTCATAAATTATTGTGAGGGGTGATATCTTTTGTCAGCATATAAAGAAATAGTAACAAAAGCAGTAGTGGGTAAAGGTAAGAAGTATTATCGAAATACTTACACCGTTAATACTGAGACAAAACCTAATACTGTTCTCGGATGTTGGGTAATAAATCATAAATTTTCTGGTCATGAAGTAGATGATAAGATTGAAATAGATGGTTCTTTTGATGTTAACTTATGGTATTCTTATGATAATGATACAAAAACTTCAGTTATTACCAAAAATATACAATATAAAGAAGTAGTATCGGTATCACAAAAAGAGACAACTGATTCAAGTGAAAAAGATATTATAGTTAGAAGTTTAAAACAACCTAGCTGTGTATCGGCAAAAGAGAAAGATAATACAATTATTATCGATATTGAAAAAGAATTAGGAGTAGAAATAGTAGGAGATACCAAAGTTAAAATTGCCATAGAAGAAGATGAAGAACCATGGGATGAAATTCCTGAAGAAGTAACCGAAGAGACGCTAGAGGAAATTGATGATAGTGTCGATCCTGACTACATTAAAGAAGAAAAATAATCTTCTTTTTTTTCTATATCTAAATTAAAAAACAAAAAAAATTAACTAATTATTAAATTTATAATACAATTAATTCATATAAATGGTATAATAAAAATGAGGTGTGTTATATTATGAATCAAGATAAAATTAGCAAAGTAATTAAAAATATAAGAAAAAGTAAAGGTCTAACGCAAAGTCAATTTGCCGAAAAATATAACGTAACCTATCAAGCTGTAAGTAAATGGGAAAATGGCAAAAGTATGCCAGACATTGCAATTCTAAAAGAAATATGCCAAGAGAATAATATCAATCTAAATGATTTATTAGAGGGTAAAAATATCAAAAGAAAAAATAAAATCCTTTTGATAGGGGCAATTGCTGCTTTTCTATTAATAATACTAGTATCTCTAATATTATTTGGACGAAATAAAAATGATTTTGAATTTAAGACTTTGTCTACATCTTGTGACGATTTTAGATTATATGGAAGTATTGCCTATAATGATAATAAGACTTCTATTTATATTTCCAATATCACTTATTGTGGCGGAAATGATGAAAGCAAATATAAAAGTATAGAGTGTACTTTGTATGAAATAGATAATAATACTAAGAAAAAAGTAAGTAGTTACAACTATCAAGATAAAGAATCAATTACTTTAGAGCAGTTTCTAAAAAATGTTAATTTCAATATTGATCATTATTCTAAAAATTGTAGAATATATAAAGAAAATGGTCTTAACTTAGAAATAGAGGCCACAGATGAAAATAGTCAAACAACAATTTATAAAATTCCTTTAATAATGGAAGAAAATTGTGAAAGCTAATTTCAAAAATTATAAGGAGTTAAAGAAAATGGAAAAATATAAAGAGATAGAAAGAAGTATCATCAAAAAATATCGAAAAGAAATATGGAGCAAATTTGTCAAAGCAGTCGCAGATTACGAGTTAATTCAAGAAAATGACAAAATAATGATTTGCATTAGTGGCGGAAAAGATTCTTTTTTATTAGCAAAATGCATTGAAGAACTACAAAAGCACGGCAAAGTTAAATTTGAAGTTCGATATGTAGTAATGGACCCTGGATATAATGATTATAATCGTGATCTTATTATCAATAATGCAAAGATATTAAATGTTCCTATCGAGATATTTAAAAGTGATATTTTTGATGTCGTAGATAAGCTTGATTCCAAAAGTCCATGTTATTTATGTGCTAGAATGAGAAGGGGATATTTATATAGTAAGGCTAAAGAACTTGGATGTAATAAAATCGCTTTAGGTCACCATTTTGATGATGTTATAGAAACAACATTACTTTCAATGTTCTATGGTTCGGAGATAAAGACTATGATGCCTAAATTACATAGTGATAATTTTAAAGGAATCGAATTAATCAGACCTATGTATTTGGTAAAAGAAGAATCGATTATATCTTGGAAAAATAGTAATGAATTAACTTTTATTAATTGTGCTTGCAGATTTACAGAGAATTGCTCGCTCATTAATGATGGAACAAGTAAACGAAAAGAGATAAAAGAACTCATTAAGAATTTAAGAAAAATAAATAAAGATATTGATTATAATATATTTAAAAGTATGGATAATGTTAATTTAAATTGTGTTTTGGGTACTAAAAAAGATGGAAATTATAGGAGTTTTCTAGAAGAATATGATAAAGATATTTACGATGACTAAAGATAGATATTTTAGTTATGAATATATTTAGATTCCTTTTCTATTGACAAAAATTATGATTATGATAAAATAATTGCCGGAGGTTGTTTATACTATGAATAAAATAATGCTTAATGAAATTATAAATAGATTAATAAAGAATAATATTAATACTAATATTTTATATATTTTAGATAAGGATGAGAGAATTATAAGTAGATTATTATCTTTAAATGATGAATATTTAGAATATGGTATTAATATTTGTTTAATGCATTATGCTAATAGAATTAAAGAAATAGAAGCATTAGACCTTTTAAGAAAAAGTGATAAATCTAAAATTAAATATATTTATAACATATTAATTAATCCAGATTTCTTTATAGAAAATAAATCATTGGAGGCAGCAACACTTATTGATTTGGCAAATAATGAAATAGAAGCAGAATACATTTATAAATTTTTGATATCTACCAAGAGAATAGACAATGTTTTATATAAAATGGTAGGTTATAGCAGAAAAGAACAAGAAAACAAGCCTACATGTTTAGAAAAAAGTAATAAAATTAAGAAGAAAAACAACAATACTAATTAAAAATTATTATTTTATGACTAATTAGTATCAAAAAAC
>CAMEJC010000026.1 GCA_945919295.1 uncultured Mycoplasmatota bacterium | reverse complement strand
TTTTTTATCTTCCAATAGTTTTTCATCTACATATTGATAATTTAATGAATTTTCTTTTGATATAGCAGACTTTTTAGTTTCCTTTTCATATAAATCTCTTGCACCTTTTGCTACTCCGCCACCTCGTTTAGCAACTTTCATATTTTCTTTTAATCCTTGTGGCTTTTCTTCTCTTGCAATATCTCTTGCTGCTATTTCACCAATGTTAGTTAATGCCACTTCAATATCGGACATATTATCCCTGAGTGATTCTTTTCTAATTCCTTTATAAGCTTTATATTCACTTGCCTTCATTCCAAACCAGCCTTTATATATTTCATTTGTAAGCATAGCATATTCAATTGGTTTAGTTATGCCTCCTTCTTTCCAAACATCTGTAAGTTTAAATCTATCTACTATTCCTGAAAGTCTTCTCTTTATCCATTCATCAGAATAACCTTTATTGCGATAATAAGTTATTGCTCTATTTACAGCTAATTCTGGATCAAACACCTCGTCTATTCTTTCGCTTCCTAAATTAGCAAGCCACAATTTAAAAGGTTCTGCCTTTGGACTTGGAATAGATTCAATCAATCTAAGTATTCCTTTAGTATCTAAAGTATCTGTCAATCTTAATTTTCCATCTTTAGCTTGTAATTTCAATTGTACACATTTTGTGGACAGTTCACTTTGCTCTTCTTCTGTCATTCTCGCCTTAAGCATATTCCAATAATTTCTTGGATTGTTACTATTTGTTAAAACGCTAATTACATCTACAACACTAAAATAATAATCTTCTTTATCACTATCCCAAATACTTCTTATTTCATTTCCTTCAAATTAATTTGAAATTGTTTCTAATTTGTTGTTCATAATTCACTCTCCTTTCCATAAATATTAATAGAGGTTAACCGTCATAATCACCTTTCATTTGCCTACACTAAAATACCTATATTTTTATCAAAATCGGCACTTTTTTATTGTTTTTTTCATTTCTCAAACATACAAAAACTTATTCCCTTCCGTCGGAATTTCCGACTTTATTATTCTCTTCTAAATATTTATTATAAAATTCATCCATTGAAGATATATATTTTTGATCTTGCATTACTCTATATTTCTCATATTCGTTTTCTGCTTTTTCTACTGCTTGTTTATGAGATATATTTCCACTATTTTGTAATACTTCTTTTCTTCTAAATTTTAATAAATCATCTGTTGCGTTTATCCAATCTTTCATTGTCATAACATGTCTTTCTTTTGCTTCATCTTCTGCGAATACTAAAAATATATTTGTTAAATCATTTAGTTTTTCTAGTTCTTCTTTATTTAAATAATTTTTAGCAATACCTACATCATATTTATATATTAAACCATCAGGAGAATTTTTCCAATTAGTAAGTCCCATATGTTCTTTTTCTGAATTAGCTCTACTATATATTAGTTCAGCTGCAGTATGTCCACTAATTGCATAATGAAGTTTATTTTGAACTATTTTAAAAAATGTATATGCTTCTTCTGATTTTGGATTGTAATCAGTTGAAGTTGCTATAAATAAATCTGTAATTTTTTGATAAGACATTCTTTCACTAACTCTAATTGTTTTAATACGTTCTAGTAATTCATCAAAATATTTAGAGTCATATTTATTTCCTTTTATAAATCTTTCATCATTTAAAGCAAATCCCTTTATCATATATTCTTTTAATATTTTAGTAGCCCATATTCTAAACTCTGTTGCTTTTTTTGAATTTACTCTATAACCTACTGCAATTATAGCATCTAAACTATAAATTGTTGTGTTATATTTTTTTCCATCATCTGCAGTTAACGAGCATTTCTCGGTAACTGAATCTTTATTTAATTCATTATCTTGAAATATATGTTTTAAATGTAAGCTTATATTATCTGTTGAACACTCGAAAACTTTTGACATCCCTTTTTGTGAAAGCCATAGTGTTTCATCTTTATATATAGCATCTACTATAATATTTCCATCACTATTTTTATATATAATTAAGTCATTATCTTTCATAAATCTTTCTCCTTTCTGATAACCTTATTTCTCTAATTTCTTCTAATAATTTTTCAAAATAATCTTTATCGATGAAAGAACCATTTTTCATTCTTTCTTTGTCTAATACATATCCTTGAATAGTAAAAGTTTTTAATACATTTGTTGCCCATCTTCTAAATTGTGTTGCTCTTAATGAATTTACTCTGTATCCAACAGAAATTATAGCATCTAAATTATAAAATTCAACATTTCTCTTCTTTTTGAACTAATTCCATTTTGGAATAAGTTGAATCTTTGTCTAATTCTTTTTCATTATAAATGTTAATTAAATTCTTAGCAATGGCAGGTTGTTCTACATTAAATAATTCTGCCATAGCTTTTTGATTCATCCATAAAGTTTCATCTTCATATCTTACTTGTATGCCTTTATCTTTTTCTTGTACTTTAAATGTTATAAATTCTTCAGTACTACTTCTTATTATTAAATCTTTTACCAATTTTATCTTCTCCTTTATTTGAAATATTAGTTTTCCATAAGTCGGTATATATCAATTAATTACACTTTTATTAAACCTATCATTTTTGTTTGTTTTTTTCATAACTAATTCACTTCTTTCTTTTTTTATAAGAAAGCTTTCTAATTTATTATATCATATTTTTTGCGTTTTAAGATACTCTAATGCAATTTTGTATTGCTCATTATATCTAAAAATAACACCAAGGTTTTATATTTTCTGTTTTCGAGCATAACAATTCTCCTTTCAATTTGTCACCTTCATTTTAAGATAAAGATTAACAAAAAAGAATGTATTTTAAGAAATATTCTATGTACATTTTTGTACATAGAAATATTCCTCTTTTTGTACATTCTTATAGTATCATTAACACTTAACATTTTAGTATTCGATTTATCACTTATTTTACTTACTTCTATTCCGTATCTTTTGAATAACTTTCACTCATTAAGTTTTTAAAAGGATTTCCTTGTAACATTTCCTTATATCCAGGTCTATTAAAATCTGTTCCTGTATAATCCTCATCAACACAGTATTTATATATAATTATATCATCCTCTTATATTTATAGTAATGTCAAAAGATTTAGAGATATTTTATTTTAATATATATCTAATATTATCAATTACTACTCAATCACATTCTATTTCTAATGACATTTTTGTTTCATCTGTAAGAGTAAATACATATATAGTTGTATTATCATCACAGGACATATTAGTCTTTCTTCCAATCTTCATTTTCTTTAATTTTTTATATACACTTATGATTGAATTCTCATCAACTACTGTAGTATTAGCTCCTGCTTCAGTGTATTTAATTATTTCTATTTGTTTAATATTATCTCTTTTTTTTCTAATGTTTGTGTATCAGCATTATATTCTTCTTCAATACCTTTATACTGCCCATATCGTAAAGTATAATCTCCAACTTTTAATACATTGCTAATTTTAGAACTTTCATCAGTGGTTTTACTAAAAATAAAATACATTGATAATGCCGATATAATTATAACCGATAAGAAAACTATGATTAAAATTAAAATTTCTTTTTTACTCATACAAACATCACTATCTATTGTTTATTTTAATATACATTTACTGTAAATGCAAATCTTTTTTGTAGGTCTGCTAATCTTTTTTAAAATGTCACCAGTATTAATATGCTCCGTTATTGTACTTCTTCCTACGCCAAATAATTCTGCAATCAAATTTTGGGTAAGCCATATATCATAATTTATGATTACAATTTATAGTCTCCTGATCTCGTAGATAATCTAAAATTATTTGTAAACACTTCCAAATTTAGAAATAGGCCAAATACGATATACAGCTTTACCAACAATATCTTTCTCATCTATTAGGCCAATTATTCTACTATCTTTAGAAATAGGACGATTATCTCCTAGAACTAGATATTTTCCTTCGGGTATAGTAGTACAATTACATATTTCTTCAAGATTGAAATCTTTTGTATCGTAAAATTTAAAGTTTTCATTTACTAATTTATCATCTACATATAATTTGTTATTTTTATAAGAAATATGTTCACCAGGCATTCCTATTACTCTTTTAATAATTTCTTCTTTTTCTTCCTTTATAATAATGATATCAAATCTTTCTATTGTACTACTGTTATAGCCAATCTTTTTAACTAGTAAAACTTCATTGTTATGAAGATTCGGCTTCATTGAATCCCCTGATACAAGTATGGGGGTAATAATAAAGGTTCTAATTAATATAACTATAATAATTATTATTATATATGGAAGTAACTCTTTAATTAAATTTTTCATTTCATCACCTCTAAATAAAAGATAATAGCAAAGCTATTATCTTCTTTCTTTAATCTTATATTGGCTCTTTCTGTCTCTTAAGAAATATAATTTAGCTCTTCTTACTTTACCAGGTTTAACAATCTTAATATATGCAACCTTATTAGAGTGTACATGGAAAGTTTTTTCTACACCTATACCAGAATATACTCCTCTTACAGTAAAAGTCTCAGATACGCCTTTACCTTTTCTTGCAATTACAGTTCCTTTAAAGTCTTGGATTCTTTCTTTAGATTTACCACCTCTTGTTTCTGTAATAATACATCCTACTACTACTGAATCTCCTACTCTGAAGTCTGGTAAATCTTTCTTTAATTGACTTGCTGTAATCTTGTCAATAATATCCATCGATTATACACTTCCTTTCTTTTTAATAATCATTACCTATATGTAAGCGGATTATCTCATGACGAATATAATTTTACCATATATTATATGAAATTTCAACTGTTTTTAATTAAATATATTTTTATTTTGACCATCTGGCATTAAATTTATCTATTTGACTTAAATATGTATTTTGTTTTTTTAATACTAAATTTTTTTCTCTATCTTGATTATATAATTCCTTTGTTTGATCAATATTGTCTAAATCGTAAGTTGCCACATTGATTGGAGTAAAATTTTTATTTAAGTAAATTAATTGTCTTATGGTTATGACGGAAATATTCTCATCTTTTAATTCTATTTCTAAATCCAATATGCTTGGAAAACTTTCTTTATAAACAGAAATATCACTTAGTGATGGAACTAGTACTCTTATAGGATTTTCTTCTTTTATGTTTCCTTCTATTTTATATATGTGTGAATGTCCTTGAAGAATCAATTTACTATCACTACATCTTTTTGAAATAAAAGAATTTTTATGAAATGGATGATATAGTGTTATGGCATCTTGTTGTAAATTTAAATTTTCTACTAAATATCCTAATGCTATTATATCATGACGATAATTATTTAATAGTAACATGAGATTTTGACCAAATTCTGTTAATGGCCCTAAGTCATGATTTCCTAAAATTGCAAAAGTAAGAATATTTTTATCATATGGATAATTTTTTAATAAATATTCCACTCTAGATTCTTTATTTATTTTACATTCATATACATCATTATCTATTATATCTCCACAGTGAAATATTATATTTATGCTGTTTTTTGAACAGTATTCATATACTTCATTTAATAAATCTAATCTTTCAAAATTACTTCCTATATGTGTGTCAGAAATAACGATTGCATGTAATTTTGTTACTCCTTTTGAAAATATTATTTCTTTATTTAGTGGTTTACTATATTGATGAATAAATGAATGTTTAATATTACCGTCATGAAAATAATGTCTATTAAAGTCATAACCTCTATTTTTTATCATTGTTAAATAATTAAATATTTGTTTTTGTGATAATTTTAATATTTCGCTTATTTCATTTAGTGTTTTATCTTCACTAATTAATTTTAATAATTTTACTGTTATATCAGACATTTTTATTACCCCATCTTGAAACGTTTAGTATTTTAACATATAACTGTGTAATTGTCAATTTTTTAGAATATTATTTAGTATGAAATATATTATTCATAGGGGTATTACTTCAAATAGATTTAAAGAAAACAGTTATACTGCTATTAAAAGAGCTCTTATAGATAAAAGTTCTCTAGGTGTAGAATTTGATATTAGGCTTACTAAAGATGATAAAATTGTTTTATCACATGATAATATTATTAATTTTAATTATATTGAAAACATGAATTATAATGATATTATAAAGAATAAATATCTAACTACTTTAGATAAAGTACTTACTATTAATACTGATAAAATATTACTTATTGATATTAAGGTTAATAATAATTATAAAAAATTTGGTAATTTACTGTTAAAGGAACTTGATAAATATGAAAGAAATATATATTTGGCTTCTTTTAATAAGAAAGTTATTAAATATTTAAGAAAGAAAACAAAATATAAAAAAGGCATTATTACTCTTAATTATAAGAAAAATAATAATGATTTTGTGGTAATTAACTATAATACTATATCTAGTAAGAAAATAAATGATATTAAGAATAAAGAAATATTTATATGGACTATTCATAATGATAAAGATTTGGAGAAAGTGAAAAATAAATTTTCTAATATAGATAATTTTTATACTATAATTGATAAAGAAGAATAATAAACTATTCTTCTTTTACTTCAATATAATCACCAGAATCTAAGTATATGATACCTTTTTTTCCTTCCATTTCTGAATAAATACTATTATATTTATTTATTTTTGTAATTTTACTCAAAGTTATATACACTAAATTACCATCGTTCATTTGAAGAGAAAATCTTTCGTTATCTACTTCATTGGGAGTATATTCTATTTCAGATATTTTTAGTAAAATGTCATCATTAACAAGAGAAAATTTACTTACAAATTTATCTTTAATACTTGTTATATCTGATATTAGGATTGGAGCTGAAGTGATATTATAGATATTATCTACATACTCACCACTCTCTAATAGTAATTTATCATTGTATGAAGATAAGATTTTATTTTCAGTTATATAAATATATATTTTATTATAAAACTTTTTCTTGATAGTAACTTTTTTAATATATTCATTTTTTTCTAATTTTTTTATAATTTCTCTGTTGCTAGTACTTATAAATGAAGGATAATTACTTAAATTAGCTATTTCAATTATTTCTTTATCTTTTAAAATATTATTGCCAATGATATAGATATTTTTTATAGGAAGATCTTTTAAATAAAGAAATAATAGAACTAAAAGTGATAAAAATAAGATACAAAAAAGTATTCTTTTTACTTTTATTTTTCTCTTTTTTACTTTGACTTTTACTTTCTTTGTTTCTCCCATATTATCACCTGATTATTTCCTGCTCTAATATTAAATTAATGTTATAATTATCTTTTATTTTTTCTTTAATATAGTTAATCAAAGAAATGATATCTTCATAGGTAGCATTACCATTATTGACGATAAAGTTAGCATGTTTTTCACTTATTTGAGCTCCTCCAATAGTATATCCTTTTAGGCCAATATCTTCAATTAACTTACCGGCGGATAATCCATCAGGGTTTCGGAAGACAGATCCAGCAGAAGGCATATCAAGTGGTTGTGATGATATTCTTCTCTGTCTTCGGTTATCCATTACTTCTTTAATTTTATCTTTACCCATGTGTTCTAATTCAAAAGTTACTTCAACACAAATATAATCTTTATGTTCTTTAAGATAAGAGTTTCGGTAAGTAAAATTTAATTCGTCGGAAGTCATTGTTACAATATCAAGATTCGGCGTAATTACTTTTATTTCCTTGATAATACTAGCCATATCTTCCTTATAAGCGCCGGCATTCATCGCAGTACTTGCTCCAACTAGACCAGGAATTCCTCCAGCAAAAGAAAGGCCATTTAAATTATTGTTCATACATACATTTGCTAAATTAATTAGACTTACACCGGCTTCAGCAACGACAATGTTATTATTTATCTTTATTTTGTTTAATCTGTCTAATTTTATAACAACATCAAAACTTGGTCTTGCTAAAATTACATTAGAACCATTTCCTAAAATTAAATAATTTATGTTGTTTTCTTTTAGATATTTTATGAGTTCTATTAATTCTTCTATATTTTTAGGATAGACTAGATAATCACACATGACATCTAATCGATAAGTATTATACTTTTTTAATGAAATATTTTTATAATATTCATAGTTATTAATAAAATTTTCGATCATTTAATATCAATTCCTTTAATATGTTATATATTCTAGTACTACTATCTTTGATAGCTATGTTTTTTAAATTTTTCTTGATAGTGGACAATTTTTCTTTATCATTTAATGTTGTGTCAATTAGGTTAATTAGTGTTTTATCATCTAAATCTTTTTCTTCAAGAATAATTCCAGCATTATTATTAGCTAAATCCATAGCATTCTTATATTGATGATTATTGACAACATAAGGGCTTGGGATAAATATTGATGGTACTTCCAAAGCTGTTATTTCGCTCATAGTTGATGCTCCTGCTCTGGTAACCATTAAGTCTGTTATCTTCATAACTGAAGGCATTTCATAAATAAATGGTACTACTTTGACATTAGTTGGTACTTTTTTATCTTTTATTTTTTCATAATAAGTCGGTCCTGTTACAAAGATGACGCTATAATTTTTATTTCTAAATTTATCAATAAAACTAAATATTTTATCGTTAACAGTTCTACTACCTAAAGATCCCATAACGATTAGGACTAATTTTTTATCTTTATCAACTTCAAGACTTTCTTTAGTAGCTTTTTTAATACTAAGTGCTTTTTCACTACACGGATTTCCTGTTAAAATGGCTTTTCCTTTAGGAAAATCATTGATAGTACTTTCAAATGATACTCCTATTTTATCAGTATATCTAGCTAAAAATTTATTAGCAAGTCCAACAACACTATTTTGTTCATGAATAAAGGTTTTCTTACCTAATTTTTTTGCAGCATAAATAACTGGAGCGGTTACATAACCACCACAACCGATTACGATATCAGGATTAAAGTCTTTAATAATTCTCTTTGCTTCTTTGATAGCTCCTATAAAATTGGTTATTGTCTTAATATTTTCTAAAGTTAATTTTCTTTTAAAACCTCTTACTTCAAGTCCAATATAATTATAGCCTAAACTTGGTATTAAATCTTTTTCCATTCTATTGGTAGTTCCTATATATAAAAATTCACTATCTGGTTCTTCTTCTTTTATTTTATTTATAATAGCGAGGGCTGGATAGATATGACCGCCAGTACCACCTGCGGATATTACAACTTTCATTTTATCACTCTCCGTAAATATTTTAACATAATTATGAAAAAAAAGATATATTGATGTTAAAATATATAATCTTTTACACTTTTTTATGTATTTATATAAAAGAAAAGGATTATCTTGCTATATAGATATCCCTGATGGTACTTATTGGAATATATTCATTATCCATCGTTATTAAATTTGTTTTTGTTTTACCTACTATTCTTTTATTTTGAATGCCACTATCGGTTACAACAGTTACATCTATTTTATAGATATAATTGGGAGAATTAAAAATATTATATATTTTTTGTTCGACAGTATAATTATTTTTGTTATTTATAAAAATATTTTTATTGTTTTCTTTCTCTATTTTTTTATCGTACATTGTCGAAAAAAATTTTTCATTATTTTTAATATCTTTATCGATCTTATTACGATACATTTTTGGTAAATCTTTCAATCATTATCACCTCTGTTATATTATATGAAAATGTTTTTATATATATTTATTATTTTTCTTTTTTGTGGTATTATAATTATGAGAGCGTGATATCATGATAAGAGAATCAAAATTTAAAGTTGAAAAGAATATTCTAATTCCAATTATTTTATTTGCAATAATTAGTGTTATTACTATATATTCAACGAGAAGCTTATTACCTGAAGAGTTTCAAAATTTATATTTAAAACAATTTCTTTGGTATGTACTTGGATTTGCTATTGCTTATACGATGATGACTGTTGGTAATAAATTTCTTTATAATAATGCTTATATTTTTTACTTGGTAGGAGTTTTTCTATTAGTACTTGTTCTCTTTTTAGGAAAAGATATAAATAATGCTAGATGTTGGTTTGTTATTCCATATGTTGGCAGTTTTCAGCCATCAGAATTTATGAAAATATTTTTAATTATAACACTATCGAGAATGATAAATGATTTTAATGAAGAAAAGAATAATAATGATACTATGGAAGAATTTAAATTTCTTTTAAAAGTATTAGTAGTTGTAGGTATTCCTTCAATATTAACTTTTATTGAGCCTGATACAGGAGCAGTTCTTATTTATTTTATTATAACTATCGTCATGTTATTTGTGGGTGGTTTTAAATCAAGATGGTTTATTATTACTTTATCACTACTAGCTTTACTTGGGGGAACATTCATAGTTATATACTTCTTTAATCAAGATTTGTTTATTAAAATATTTGGAACTAGTTTCTTTTACCGAATGGATAGAATTTTAAATTGGTCTAACTCGAGTGGTCTTCAACTTACTAATGGACTTACCGCGATAGGATCTGCTGGTATGTTAGGACATGGCTTTAATAAGACACCAATATATTTCCCAGAGATGCAAACAGATTTTATCTTTGCTGTCTTTGCTTCTAATTTTGGTTTTATTGGAGCAATGCTTCTTCTTGGATTAATTGTTTATTTTGATATAAACATAATTGGTCTTGCTAATAAATCATCAAACGACAATGATAAATTAACCGTAGGTGGTATAATAGCGGTACTACTCTTTCAACAAGTTCATAATATTAGTATGACAATTGGATTACTTCCTATTATGGGTATTACGCTTCCATTTATTTCTTATGGGGGTTCATCACTTCTTTCTTATATGATATTAATTGGAATGTTATTTAATATATCAAATGAAAACTTAAGATTTAAAAATTAAATCTTAAGTTTTTTTATCTTAATACATCTAGAAAAGCCTGCAACATACTAATGTTATTCAATGCTTTCGTTATTTTATCACTAGTTTTAATCTTATACTTATCTTTCATATCCATAGTAAATTCTTTAAATAAATCAGGATTTCTATTTAATCTTTTATACCAAATAGGATTTTCTCTAATAAATGAAATAAGTCTTGGATCAGAGTTTATTTTTAATTGAACTTCTGTTGTCATTAATCATCAAACCTTCTATAAACTGGTCTTGGTGTATAATTACTTGAAGTAGTTTGATTATTCTTAGTTAACATATCTCCAAATAAACTAATAGCTTTTTGAATGGAGGTTATTCCATCTTGTAGTTTAGCAGCATCAATATTTTTGGCCATTTCTACTATATTTGATAAACTATTGGTATTATTTCTTGTTTCTTGTTTTACTTCCTTTTTCTCTTTTTTTACATATTCATTCCACACATTATCATCTTCTCCATATAGATCATATAATTCATAGAATTTTTGCCAAGACATACTACCATTTTTAACAAATGTTATTAACTTAGGATTTTTTTTAACAAAAGATTTGAAATTATCAATATTTGTCATAAGTATCACCTAATAAATTATATGCAAAATTATTAAAAGTGATATCTTTTTATTTGATACCGTTAAAATCAATAATAATTTAAAAAAGAGATATTTATCTCTTCTATTAATTTTCTATTTTATCTAAAAACTCTTCTTCCTGCCAAATAGGAATATTTAATTCTCTTGCTTTATCATATTTACTACCGGGATTATCTCCAACTATTACACAAGATGTTTTTTTACTTACAGAAGAAGATACTCTCCCTCCTAAATTTTCTATTATTTCACTAGCTTTATCACGGGTTATATTAACTAGTGTTCCGGTTAAGACGAAAGTCTTTCCTTTAAATTCATCTTTTTCTTCATAGGAAGAATTGTTAATGTAAGTCATATTGACTCCAATAGATTTTAGTTTATTAATTATATTCATATTTTCATCACTTGCAAAATACTCTTTAATACTTTTAGCAATAATACTTCCAATATCATTTATTGAAGTTAATTCTTCAATATCAGCATTAATTAAATTATCAATAGTTTTATAATGTCTTGCTAATATTTTAGCGGTTTTAGCTCCGACATTTCTAATTCCTAATCCAAATAATAATTTTTCTAAAGAGTTTTCTTTACTATTCTCAATAGCTTTAGTTAGATTTTCTATTTTTTTAGTTCCATATCCTTCTAAGTTAATTAATTCTTCTTTATAATTATTTATATTATATATATCGGTAATATTATTTATAAATCCTTCGTTATATAAATCTTCGATTACTACTTCACCCATACCATCGATATTCATGGCATCTCTACTAGCATAATGAATTATATTTTCTATCTTTCTAGCTGGACACGATTTATTTGGACAATAGTAATCTGATTCAGTTTCTTTTCTTACTATTTTAGTATTACAAATAGGACATTTTTCAATCATTTTAAATTTTTTCTCGGTACCATTTCTCCTTTCTGTAATCACCCTTACTACTTCAGGTATTACGTCTCCGGCTTTTCTAATAGAAATGATATCTCCTATTCTTATATCTTTAGAGATGCAGTAATCTTCATTGTGAAGAGTTGCTTTGGATATAAGAGAACCTGCTACATGAACTGGGGAAAAGATGGCATTAGGGGTAATTTTTCCAGTTCTACCTACAGTAAATTTTATTTCTTTTAATGTTGTAAGTACTTCTTCGGCTGGAAACTTATATGCTATACCCCATCTAGGCACTCTAGCTGTATAACCAAGTTTTTCTTCATCGTCTAAATTATTTACTTTTAAAACAACACCATCGATTTCATAAGGTAGTTCTTTTCTAATATTAGCAAGTTTTTCAATATCTTCAATTATTTCACTTGCTGTGTGAGCCACTGTATTAAATTTATAATTTGTAACAAAACCTAATTCTTTTAAAAATACTAAAGATTCAGCTTGAGTTTTAATACCATAATCTTTAGGATTAGGTATAAAATATGCCATAAAATCGAGATTTCTTTTAGCTGCTATTTTACTATCTAATTGTCTAACAGAACCTGCTGCTGCATTACGAGGATTTGCAAATAAAGGCTCTCCATTTAGTTCTCTTTCGATGTTTGCCTTTTCAAAAGAAGATTTACTCATATATATTTCTCCGCGAACCTCAATATCTATATCTCGAGTAAGTCTAAGTGGGATTGATTTTATTGTCTTTCCATTAGCGGTTATATTTTCTCCTACTACACCATCACCTCTAGTGGCTACTCTTACTAGTATACCTTTTTCATATATTAAAGACCCAGATAAACCATCCATTTTGGGTTCGACAGTATAAGTAGGATTCTTTATTGTTTTCTTTATTCTTTCATCAAAAGCTATTATTTCGTCTTCATTAAATATATCATCAAAAGAAAGCATAGGAGTTTTATGAGCAACTTTCTCAAATTTACTTATTGCTTCTCCGCCTACTCTAAGTGTAGGAGAATCTTCTCTTTTTAGAGATGGATAAGATTCTTCTAATCTTAAAAGTTCACTATAGTAATCATCATATTCCTGATCAGTAATAGAAGGATTATCTAGAACATAGTATTCTTTACTTGCTTTATTTAATATATTTACTAATTCTTCCATTCTCTTTTCTACTTTATCATTCATTTTATCACCAATTAAAGTATATCATAAAAGAAAAAAGAAGGTCAATAATTATTATCAAAAAGTGATATTTGACCTTCTATTTGTTCATTTTTTTTCAAAGTTCTTGTTTTCTTTTTATTAGTTTGATTATTTGGTATATTTAAAATACTTTCGCGTAATTCAATAAGTTTTTGTTTTCGTTCTTCTTTTTCCATAATTTCAGTTATACCAAGATGCTTATTTTTTTCTATTTTGATATAAGTATAAATAAACATTGCTAAATCATGAAATGCTTTATAATTTAGTTCAAGTTCTCCAGTACTGCGGTTTAATCTATATACTTCTCTAAAATAAAAATCATCTAAAATTTCTTTTACTTTATATCCTTCTTTATTTTTTACAATAACTGATAATATTGAAATATTTATATTATTAATATAACTATTTCGATAGTAAGAAACTAATCTTTCTAAAAAATCATAATCGTTTTGTTTGCTAAGTAAAATTTCCCTTAAATATAATTCATCTAAATATTTACTTTGTCCACTATAAAATAAACCATATCTTACCTTTTCTAGTTTTTGATTTCTTTTTATTCTAATTGTAATATCTTTAAGAATATCATCGATAGTTAATATTCCCTTACTAATAAGAATTTTCTTAAAACTTACTTCATCATTGAAATGCGTAGTTAACGTATCTATTTCTCTTAAATGATATGCTGGTCCGCTATATTTAGATATACGACTAAATTCTTTTAATGATGAAACATCTAATGTTTTATAACTATCTTTGTTTTTTACTGCTAAATAATATGCCATGCTACCCCTCCATTTGGTTATTATTATAGGTAAAAAACTAATAAATGTCAAGAGCAAAGAAAAAAGACTCTATTCAGAGTCTTTTATACTTATTGTTTTCTTTGTTTCTATTTCTTTCTTTTTAGGGGCAGTAACTACTAGAATGCCATTTTTGAAACTAGCATCTATTTCTTCTTCATTAACATCACCTAGATAGAAAGATCTAGATACTCTACTGTAGCTTTTTCTTTCACGATGAAGATATTTCTTATTTTCTTCCTCTTCGTCATTTTTTTCAAATGTAATGGATAAAGTTCCTTTATCTACAGAGATATCAATATCATCTTTAGTATAACCTGGAGCTTCCATTTCTACTACTAGTTTACCATCTTTTTCATAGACATCACTCTTAATACTTTCATCTCCTTTGAAAAAACCATCATCAAAAAATAATCTACTTGGCAACATATATATCACTTTCCTTTCTTAATTATTTGTTTGCCATTATATCACAGATTAAGTTACTCATTTCAGTTGGATTATCGATAGGAAGCCCTTCGATTAATCTAGCTTCATAATAAATAACCTTGGTGTATTTTTTAAATTCTTCTTTGTCTTTTTCATATAGTTCTTTTAATTTATCACTAATTTTATGATTTACATTAATTTCAAGAACTTCACTAGCATTTATTTTTTCATCAGTAGGCATAGAATTAATTACTTTTTCCATCGAAGTTGATATTTCTCCTTCAGTAGTTAAACATACTGGATGATTTTTTAATTTATTAGTGAATTTGACTGTTTCAACTTTACCTTCTAATGTTTCTTTCATGGTATCTAACATATCTTTATTATCTTCATTTTCTTTTTTTATTTGTTCTTTTTCTTCTTCAGTAGATAAATCGGCACTTTCTTTACAAACATTAACAAATTTTCTACCTTCAAACTCTCCTAGTGCCATAAGAGCAAATTCATCGACATATTCAGTTAGATATAATACTTCACAGTCTTTATCTTTAAATAGTTCTACTTGTGGTAATAAATCTATTTTATCATTAGTTTCACCACATGCGTAATAAATATTCTTATCTTCTTCTTTTAATTTATCGACGTATTCTTTTAATGTAATTAATCTTTTTTCTTTTGATGAATAAAACATTATTAAATCAACTAATTTATCTTTATTCATTCCATAATCGTTATATATACCAAATTTAAGTTGCATACCAAAATCTTTATAAAAATCTTCATATTTATCTCTCTCATCTTTTAACATTGATAATAATTCTTTCTTTATTTTACTCTCAATACTCTTAGCAATCAACTTAATATTCTTATCATCTTGTAATGTTTCTCTTGATATATTTAAAGGAATATCTTCGGTATCAATTACTCCTCTTACAAAACTAAAGTAGTCTGGTAAAAGATCACTAGTTTTATCCATTATTAATACACCATTTGTATATAGTTGTAACCCCTTTTCATATTCTTTACTATAGTAATTATATGGAGCATGTGATGGTATATATAATAATGCTGTATAATTAACATTTCCTTCAATATTAAAATGCATTACTTTTAATGGTTCTTTATAGTCATAAAATTTATCACTATAGAAATTATTATATTCTTCAGCAGTTATTTTTTTCTTATCTTTTTTCCAAATAGGAATCATACTATTTATGGTAGTTATTTCTTTATATGTTTCATATTCATCGCTATCTTCTTTTTTTCTACTATTCTCTACTTCCATCTTAATTGGATAACTGATATAATCAGAATATTTTTTTATAATACTTCTTATTTTATATTCAGTAAGTAACTCACTATAATTATAATCTTCAGTATCTTCTTTTAAATGAAGGGTAATGACAGTACCTATACTTTCTTTATTGGATGGTGATAATGTATAACCATCTACTCCTGATGAAGACCAGATAGTAGCCTTTTCGTCCTTGTATGACTTAGATTCCACTGTTACTTTATCACTTACCATAAATGCAGAATAAAATCCTACTCCAAATTGTCCAATGACATTAACATCATTTTGATTTTCATTTTCTTCTTTAAAATGAAGAGAACCAGATTCAGCAATTACACCAAGATTATTTTCTAATTCCTCTTCGGTCATACCACAACCATTATCAGAAATAGTTATTGTTCTTTTATCTTTATCAATATCAATCATAATTGATAAATCTTCTTTTTTTACTTTTATATCTTTGTTAGTTAGAGATAAATAATATAATTTATCAATAGCATCACTAGCATTAGATATAAGTTCTCTTAAGAAAATTTCTTTATTGGTATAGATTGAATTAATCATAAGATCTAATACCCTTTTGCTTTCTGTTTTAAATTGTCTTTTTTTCAATTCTATCATCTCCTGTAACTTATTACAAATATAATTATAGCACTTTTTTAGCAATTGTCAAGATTAATTGCTAATTTTTATAAAAATATTAGAAAGTAATAAAATTTTACTTTCTAATTATTTTAATGATTAAAGTATACTTATTTAATAGTAGCTTCTAGTTTCTTTATTTCTTCAATTGTTTTGCCTGTCACTTTAGAAATAAAACTATAATCTGATCCTTCCTTTAACATATTGATAATCACTTTAGTTTTATTTTCATTAATACCCTGTTTTATACCTTGCGCAATACCTTTCTTCTTACCTTCTTTTATACCTTCGATCATTCCTTCTATTCTGCCATCTC
>CAMEJC010000025.1 GCA_945919295.1 uncultured Mycoplasmatota bacterium | reverse complement strand
GCTTCATTTATTCTTTTTGTTTCTACTTGATACAATTTAGCCAAATCACTATCTAACATTACTTGTTTTCCTCTTACTTCATATATCATATTTTCTATTTTAATATCATCTTTAACTATTAATTCATTCATATATTTCCCCCTAAAAAATTTATTTTTTAAACTTTAATTTCTAGTACAAACACTTTACCATATTCATAATTGACAGTCAAGTAAATTAACAAGAAAAATATTAAAATAAAATAGCGGAGCCATCTAGGCTTCGCTATAAATATTTTTATCAAAACTATGAGTGCCATCATTAATTTTTTCTAAAGTATCAGTAGTAATTAAAAAGTAAGTATCTCTATTAACATTAATATCGCTAATTGGATCATCCCATGTAAGATCTAGATGATACCATTTACCGTCCAAATAAACTAAATTCCAAATATGTTCATCATTACTAATTTTATAATTAATAACATTTAGTTTATTCAAAAATATTGCCATAGCATCCGCATAACCATTACAAGTACCATATCCTTGAATTAAAACTCCATATGCTGTATTAGATTTATAAGTAGTATCATTTTTATTATCATATTTAAGTTTATCGTACTGAGTATTATCAATAATATAATCATGAATAACCCTAATTTTTTCTTTTATAGGCATACTATTAGTAATTTTTTCATTAATAACCTTATCGACAACAACATTAATCTCTGATATATCATCTTCTGAATAAGCCCTATTAATAGTGACACCAATTTTATAATCACCGCCGTAACTAATTTTAATATTATTAGAACTATTATATGGATGAACAAAATTATTAAGTATTGAAACTGTATCTTTAAAACCTTTACCATCATTTAATGTTAAAAAACCAATATCACTATTATAGTTAGTATAATTATCATCAATATATCTTTCAACATAAGTAGTACCACTATTAAGAGCAAAATAAATAAATCCAACAAGTTCCTCATTATTTTTAATACCAGTACCTGTGTAATTATTCACATAATTAAAATTATCTTCAAGATAATAATCGTTAACATCAGTAGAAGAATATTTCTTATCTATTGTATATTCATAATATTTACGAGTAATATTATCTTTCTCAAAAGCACAAATAGTAACAATAGCAATAGCAAGTAAACCTGTTACTAAAATAATTTTCCCACCTTTATTCTTTTTAATCATGTTGTTCACCTCATAATTTCATTATATCATTTAAGTATAAGATGGTAAAGAAAAAATAACACTTCTTTATCAAAAAATTTTAAAACCAAATAAAATATAGAATTATAATAATGTAAACTGTCAAATAAAAAATCAGTTTTATTAATTTACATCTTATAGCATCCATGTTATAATAATAAAGAAGATGGAGGAAAAGTATGAATAAAATAATAGCTATTGTTGGAATGTGTGGAGTTGGTAAGTCTGTAGCTTCAGAATTTCTTGAAGAACTTGGATATAAAAAAGTTTATTTTGGAGGAGTAACTCTTGAAAAAATGGAAGAAGAAGGTATCGAATGTACTCCTGAAAATGAAAAGAAAATGCGTGAAAGATTAAGAAAAGAGTATGGAATGGGAGCTTATGCCATAATATTATTACCTAAGATAAAAGAATTATCTAAAAATAATAATGTTGTCTTAGATGGCTTATATTCTTGGGATGAACTTAAAATATTAAAACAAGAATTAGGTGATAGACTTAGTGTAATTGCCGTAATTGCTGACAAGAAAATAAGATATGATAGACTTAAAATTAGAGATTTTAGACCACTAAATAATGAAGAAGCAAAGAATCGAGATATAGCAGAAATAGAAAATATTGCAAAAGGTGGACCTATTGTTTATGCCGATTATTATATTGATAATAATCATGATATAGATAATTATAAACAAAGATTACTTGATATATTAAAACAAATAGATAAGGAGAGATAGTAGATGAAAAAATTAACTGGTAATCAAATAATAAGAATGTATATTGACTTTTTTGTTGAAAAGGGACATACTGAGGTAGAATCAGCATCTTTAATACCTCAAAATGATCCAACAGTACTTTGGATAAATGCCGGTGTAACTCCTTTAAAAAAGTATTTTGATGGAACTGTTGTACCTAAAAACAAAAGATTAGTAAGTTGTCAAAAATGTATTAGAACCGGCGATATCGAAGAAGTAGGAAAGACCGCTAGACATCATACCTTTTTCCAAATGCTTGGTAATTTTAGTATTGGTGATTATTTTAAAAATGAAGCTTTAACCTGGGCTTGGGAATTACTTACAAGTCCTAAATATTTTGCCATTGATAAAGATAAATTATATATAACTGTTTATCCTTCTGATGAAGAAACTTATAATATTTGGCTATCACTTGGTGTAAAGCCATCCCATCTTATTAAATTAGAAAATAATTTCTGGGAAATAGGACCTGGACCATCGGGACCAGATACCGAAATATTTTATGATCGTGGAGAAAAGTATGATAAAGAAAAGAAAGGTATAAAATTATTAGAAAATGAGGAAGAAAATGATCGTTATATTGAAATTTGGAATAATGTTTTAAGTCAGTACAATGCTACTGTTGGATTAAAAAGGGAAGAGTATCCTGAACTACCTAGTAAAAATATTGATACTGGTATGGGAGTAGAAAGAATGGCTTGCATAATGCAAGAAAAAGAAACAAATTATGAAACGGATTTATTCATGCCAATCATACATGAAATAGAAAATATTTGTCATATACATTATAATGGTCAAATGGAGTTTAAAGTAATCGCCGATCATATCAGAACCTTAACTTTTGCTTTATCTGATGGAGCAATATTCGAAAATGTCGGTAGGGGATATGTTTTAAGAAGATTACTTCGAAGAGCAGTTCGTATGGGAAGAAAACTAAATATAAATAGTGAATTTATGGCTTCTCTTGTCGATGTAGTCGTAGAAACATATAAAGAAGTATATCCTGAACTTGTCGGAAGCCAAAATAAAGTAAAAGAATTAATAAATAAAGAAGAATTACTATTTCAAAAAACTCTTATTTCCGGAGAAAAAAGACTAGAAGAATTATTTCAAAATAAAGATAAAGTAATAAGTGGTAAAGATGCTTTCAAATTATATGATACTTATGGCTTCCCAATTGAGTTAACAAAAGAGGCCGCAGAAGAAAAAGGTTTCACTGTCGATATAGAAAGCTTTCAAGCATATATGCATGCTCAAAAAGAATTAGGAAGAAAAAATAGAAAAGTCGAAAGTAGTATGGAGCTTCAAAATGATTTATTAATTAATTATAAAGAAGAAAGTAAATTCGTTGGATATGATAAATTAGGTTTAGAAACCGAAGTAATTGCCATTATGAAAGATAATGCTTTTGTAAATGAATCAAATGATGATTGTTATATTTTTCTAAAAGAAAATCCCTTCTATGCTGAAAGTGGTGGTCAAATATCGGATTCAGGATATTTAAAAAATAATAAATGCAAATTAGAAGTATTAGACGTCATCAAAGCTCCAAATGGACAACATCTTCTCCATGTTAAAGTTTTGGAAGGAACAGTAGTAAAAGGTGATAAAATACTAACACATGTATTAAAAGAAAAAAGACTTGCTATTACCAAAAATCATTCATCTGCACATTTACTTCAAAATGCCCTTCGCGATTTATTAGGAGAAGCAGTTCATCAAGCTGGTAGCAAAGTAGATGATAAAGAATTAAGATTTGATTTTAACTATCAAGGTAAATTATCTGATAAATTAATATTAAAAGTAGAAGATTTAGTTAATGAAAAAATAAATGCAGCTTATGAAACAACAATAGAGTATTTACCACTTGAAGAAGCCAAGAAAAAAGGGGCTATGGCACTATTTTCTGATAAATATGGTGATATCGTAAGAGTTGTAACAATTGGACCATCAATAGAACTTTGTGCTGGAACTCATGTTAAAAATTCCAAAGATATTGGTAAATTTGCTATTGCTTCTGTTGAAAATAAAGGATCAGATACATATCGAATAACGGCTGCTACAGACACTAATATTGAAGAAAGACTTGGTAAAGAAATATCTAATTATAATGAAGAAATGCTAAAACTACTAGATAAAGCAAAAAAAATAATAACATCAGCTAAAGAATTAGATATCGATTTAACTTTCAATTTTAATATTGACAATAGTAGTCCAACTAGTTATCGTGATATTGTTATCAATAAAAATGAATTAGAGAACTTAAGAGAAAGTCTAAAAAAATTAGAAAAAGACTTCACTATTAAGAAAAATGAAAAAGCAGTAAGTGATTTATCAAGTTTTCTAAATATAAAAGAAGATATAAATGGTATTACAACAATAATTAGTATAACTAATGGCTATGATGTAGCAGTATTAAAACAAATAGTATCTGCTTTAAGTAATCAAATAGATAATAACTTTATTTTACTTGCTAATATCAATGAAGATAATTCAGTTAACTATGTTGCTAAATCAACATCAAATCGTGTCAATTGTGGAGAAATAGTAAAAGATTTAGCAGTTCGCTCTTCTGGTAATGGAGGAGGTTCAAAATCCTTTGCTCAAGGAGGAGGAACAGATGCCACTATTGTTGATAAAATACTTATGAATGTAAAAGAAACAATTAAAAATTTATAAAGTTAGAAGGTATTAGTACTTTCTTCTTTTTTTATGCTTTAACCGTTTTGCTACTCGAAATAATTTCATTATTTCTCAACTTTATAATTAGTATTAATTTTTATATATAAGAAACACTGTAATCTATTATAAATAAAGAGTTTATGAACAAAATAAAAAAATAGTCAAAAATATTCTTGACTATTAATTCTATCTTATATATAATGTTAGCGTGGTTAACACTTATGGTGTTCTCTCCTTTTTAATGAAAATTAGGAAGGGGTGATCTTATGCTGAAGAAACTAACTGTAAGGGAGGTTTTGGAAGTTGGAACTAGTCTTAGCATATGCTTTGACTATCCTAATTATTCTTATCTATATAGATAAGAATAATCATAGGAAATAAAAAAGGAGCACCCAGGGGGGCACTCCATAGCAAACTATGGAGAGAACACCTTGTAAAAAGTAGGTGTTATCCACATTTTTAATATGGATAAATTTCTCTTTCCATATACATTGTATATTTTTTTTACTTAATTGTCAATAAAATTATTTCGTGTAAATTAAAATTTGCCTTTTTCTTAAATTTCTGCTATAATTATAAAGTCTTTTACCTTTAAAGAAAGGAGAATTAATTTGAGTAAAATAAAAATGTTCTCTCTAGGAGGACTAGATGAGAATGGTAAAAATATGTTTATTATTGAGATTGATAAAAATATATTTGTTTTTGAAGCGGGACTTAAATATGCTGATGAAATGACATTGGGTATCGATTACATAATACCTAACATCAGTTATTTGAAAGAAAATAAAAAAAGAATAAAAGGTATCTTTTTAACACATGGCCATGAAGAAAATATTGGTGCTCTTCCTGACATCCTTCCAGAGCTAGGGGGCATTCCAATATTTGCTTCCAAATATACTATCGATATTGTTCGAAGAGAATTAGAAACATATCATATTAATTATGATAATTTAAGAGAAATAAAGGCATATATTCCAATCGAAATAGAAGGTATTAAAATATTTCCTGTCAATTTATCACATTCAGCTCCTGATAATTTTGGTTATGCTATATATACACCAGATGGAGTTATCTTTTATGCTTCTGATTTCGTAATCGATCCTCTTATGAAAGGACCATACAAAACAGATATTGGCAAACTTGCTTATATTGGGAAACAAAATGTATTATGTCTTCTTACCGAATCATGCTATGCCGATAAAGAAGGATTTACTTCTCCAAAGCATCGAATATCTAATTTAATAAGGGAGGCATTAAATACTACCGATGGTAGAATAATTTTTAATGTTTTAGATTCTCATTTATATCGTATTCAAGAATTATTTAATGAAGTAGAAAAGACTGATCGAAAGATAATAATAATGGGTAAAAGACTAAAAAAAATAATCGATTCTGCTATTGAAAATAATTATTTAACTATTGATAAAAAAATTATTGGTGATTTATCAAATATTAACGATAAAAATGTAGTTATTCTAAATGCTAATGAAAAAGAAAAGCCATACTATAACATTATGAAAATAGTAAATGGTTACGATAAATTTATTAAATTAACCAATGAAGATACAGTTTTCTTAGCAACTCCAATTTATGAAAATAGTGAAAAAACATTTTATCATCTTTTAGATGAAATTTCAAAATCAGGAGCCTCTGTTGTAACATTATCTTCTAAAAAATATCTATCTCATCATGCATCTTCTGAAGATTTAATGACGATGATTAATCTTATGAATCCTAAATATTATTTTCCTATTAGAGGAGAATATAAAAATCAAGTTCAAAATGCTGAAGTTGCAGAACTTGTGGGTATTTCTAAAGATAATATTATTCTAAAAGAAAATGGCGATGTTGTAACAATTGAAAATGGAGTCTTAAAAGAAGATTTTGAAAAAGTAACATGTGGTTCTATTTTAATAGATGGTAACTCATCTGATGATATTGGTGAAGTAGTTTTAAAAGATCGTGAAATGCTATCTAATAATGGTATTATGATAATTTCTGTAACTTTAAATAAACAAACTAAAGAAATAATTTCTGGACCAGAAATACTAACTAGAGGCTTTGTTTATGTTAAAGATTCTTATGAATTGATTAAAGAAATAAAGAAAATATCTGAAGATATTATAATTCAAAATACTAATGGAGCTAAATATATTGAATACAATAAAATAAAAAATACTATTCGTGATGAATTATCAAAATATTTAATTAATCAAACTGGTAATAAACCAATGATAATTACTGTTATTCAAGAAATATAGAGAAATCTATATTTTTTTCTTATATAATAGACTAAAAATACCAATACTAAAATAGGTGATGAATATGAAAAACAAAAAAATTATTTTAGTAGTACTAATAGTAATTTTATTAATTTTGACATGCACAATAGCAAGTACATATGCTGTAATTATAAATGTAACAAATAAAAATGGAATATTAGAAATAGTAAATAAAATAACTATAAAGGATTTACTTATTAATGATAATGGTACCTATAATAGTACTTATTATAATGTAATAAATACCTTAGATATAACTGATAATGAAGCTAGTACATTAATGGAATCAGAATCATTAAACGAAAAATTACAAATAGTTTTAAATACAGTAGTAGACTATAAAATAAATAATAATGTTACTGCCAAACTTTCCAATGATGAAATTTATAACTTAATTGTTGATGGAATAAATAATACTAATAATATAACTGAAGAATTAAAAAATAAAGTAATTACTAAAAGTAGTGAATATATAAATGACGTATCAGATTTCTTATACGACATTGAAGTATCACTTCTGGAGGACTATTGATATGATATATTTAATAATTTTAATATTATTTCTAATAATAATACTATTTCTAACTGTTAAAAATAAAATAAAAGCATTAAAAATAATAAGTATCAGCAGTATATCTGCGGGAATTTTAACAATTATAGTTGGTTATATATTCAAATATATAATATTAAATGTAACTCATGAAGTTAATTTATCAATTATCAGTAATACAATCTTATCAAAATTTATTAAAAATTCTTTAATTTTAATTTCTATTGGCTTTTTAGAATTATTGAGTACAAAAATAATAAAGTCATAAAAAATAATAGTTAATTTCAAAAGTTTTTTCAAAAATATAAAAAAACTATTTCATTTTAGTTCTTTTTTTGTTATAATGTAGAAGAGGTATGATATGAAAAAGGTATTTATACTGTCATTAATACTATTATTATGTGTAGGATGCACGAGAATTGATAATACCGATAATTATGATATTATCGTTAATTCAACACTCAAAAGTAGCCAGAAATTTGTTAATACAGCATCTTTAGGATATAAATATTATCTTCCACTTGGCGTATCTAAAGTTTATGATAAAGATTATAATCAAAAATTTAAAACTGATAATGTTTACATATATTTATATGTTGATGTCGTTAGTTATTATTATCATAATAATTTAAATTTTAATGAAGAAGATAGTGTAGATAGTTATTATTATCATAAGATAAATAACTCTGGAAAAGTAGGTTATATCAAAATAGCCGAAGAAAAAGATGATATTTACTTTATAAAAATAGTTTATAATTATGCCAAGGTTGAAACCTACGTTCCAAAGACAAAAATTGACACAATTCTTGCAAATAGTATGATTATATTAAATAGTATTGATTATAATGACAATTTAATAAAAAAAATTCTTGATGACGAATATTTTTCAAGTGTTGATAAAGAATATAAAATTAAAAAGCCAGAAGATGCCAAAAGTAAATTTTCTGAATATTTAAGTGAGTATGTACAAGATGAAGAATCTGTTATACCGGATTTACCAGAATATTAAAGAAGGAGCGAAAGTATGAAATTTTTAGATAAAATTAAAGACTTATTTTCCGATGAAGAAGAAGTAATAGAAACAAAAGAAGTTGAAGTAGAGGAAAGTGTTGATCATAAACTTCCTACTTTCATGAGAAATAAAATTGAAGAAGAGCAAAAGAGAGAAGAAGCAAAAAAAGAAAGAGAAAATGCTACTACTAGAAGTAATATTGATATAATTAGTGATAGAGAAATAGTTAAAACAAGAAGCAATAATAATTTTTCTTTTCCAATTGAGATGGATGATCTAGAACCCGCTCCTCAAGTAAGATATAGTAATCAAAATGTATTACAAAAAGAAAGAGAGAGAAGCGTATCGGATCTATATACTAAAAAGGAAGAACCAAAGCCAAAGAAATTTAGACCAACGCCTGTTATATCTCCTGTCTACGGTGTTTTAGATAAAAATTATACTAAAGACGAAGTAAAAGTACAAGATGAAAATTCTTATGAAATACAAAGACCGTCGAGAAAAGTTGATTTTGAAACTGTCAGAAATAAAGCTTTTGGTAGTTTAACTGATGACATTAAAAATAATTTATGTGAAAATTGTGAATTATATCAAGAAGTAAAAATAACCAAGAATGCTGATAAGAAATCAAAAAAGAACGATGATATTAATCTTTTAGCCGACATAACTGAAGATAAAGATTCATCTAATGATGACATATCACTAGGAGATGCTGAAGATAATTACTTTGATTTTGGCGTAAGTTATGAACCAACTAAGAAAGAAGAAAAACCAACTACTAATATTAATATTGATGAGGTAGAAATTAATAATGATATTAAAATAATTAATCACAATGCTGAAGTTAGTAATGCCGAAAAAATCGAAGTAAAAGAAGAAAAAGAAAAGTCAGAAGAAAAACTACTTGAAGATACAAAAGAATTTGAAAAAATTACTCATGAAGAGGAAACTATAGATTCTATCCTAGGTGGAGATGATGATATTCCTCTTTCAGAAACAAATGATATTTTTAATTTAATCGATTCAATGTACGATGAGGAGGAAAAATAATGACTGCTAGTGAGGTATTACCAGTAATACTATATATTTTAGGTGCTATTTTACTTGTTACTTTAATAATATTAACTATAAAGCTAATAATAACTATGAATAAAATAGAAAAAGTTGTCGATAATATTACTGTTAAAGTAAAATCATTAGATGGACTGTTTAATGTTATTGATACTGTTACAGGAAAATTTACATTAATAACTGACAAAATTGTTGATAGTATAGCTTTATTAATAGAAAAAATATTTAAAAGAAAGGAAGATAAAGATGAGTAAAAAAGGATTAGGAAAATTCGCTATTGGAGCAGGAATAGGAGCTTCTTTAGCACTATTATTTGCTCCTAAAAAAGGAACAGATTTAAGAAAGGACATCAAAAAGAAAATCGATGAGGTTATGCATCATGTTGATCAAATGACAGTAGAAGATATTAAAAAAGAATTTACTGATAAAGTAGATGAAGTAAAAAAAGGATTAGAAGACTTAGACAAAGAAAAAGTATTAAAAATAGCTAAGAAAAAAAGTGAAGAACTAAAAGTTAAAGCTAATGAACTAGTAGAACTTGCTAAAGAAAAAGGAACTCCTGTTCTTGAAGGTATCGCTGATGATCTAAAACAAAAAACCATTTCAGTAGCTCAGGAAGTAATTAATAAATTAGAAGAGAAATAATCATCATATGATTATTTTTTTCAAATAAAGAAAGGAAGAAAAAATGAAAGCGCTAATAACTGGAGCATCATCAGGTATGGGAAGAGATATGGCTAAGTATCTTTCTACCTATAATTATGAACTTTTTCTAGTAGCTAAAGATAAGAAAAAATTAGATGAGATATTTAAAGATTATAAAGGCAAAATTAAAACTTATAGCTTTGATTTGACAAAAGAAGAAGAATGTATAAAACTATATAAAACTGTTCAAAAAGAAAATATTGATATTCTAATCAATAATGCGGGCTTTGGCGATTCAGGAAATTTTACTGAAACTAGTCTTGATAAGGATATAGCTATGATCGATTTAAATATTAAAGCTTATCATATTTTAACCAAACTATTTCTAAGAGATTTTACTAAAAGAAATTATGGCAGAATTTTAAATGTTGCTTCAATGGCAGGATTTATGCCAGGACCATATATGGCAACATATTATGCCACTAAAAATTATATTGTTAGTTTATCTCTCGCTATTTATGAAGAACTAAAAAGAGATCACTCTAATGTTAAAATATCTATTTTTTGCCCTGGACCAGTATCCACAAATTTCAATAATGTCGCTAATGTTAAATTTAATATTCCATCAATCAGTAGTGACTATGCTAGTAAATTAGCCATAGATGGTATGTTTAAAGGTAAACTAATAATCGTACCACCAAATATGAAATTAAATCACATGCTAACCAAAATATCTCCAACTAAATTAGTTTTAGGAGTAACATCTTTAATTCAAGAACATGATAATAGTAAAGAATAATCAATAAAACATAATAAAGTTCTATTATATATTATAGTAGAACTTTTAAATTTACTAATTTAAAAACAGTTTATATAGTCACAATACTTTATTTTTCTAATATTTTATAGTATAATGGTTAAGAGGTGGAAAATGAAAAAGATAGTTGTTTTAGGAGGCGGAACAGGACTTTCAGTATTATTAAGAGGACTAAAACAATTTCCTTTAGATATAACAGCCATCGTATCAGTTGCTGATGATGGTTCATCTTCTGGAAGATTAAGAGAAGAATTTGATATATTTGCAGTAGGAGATTTAAGAAATGTATTAGTTTCTTTATCTGAGGTTGAACCTCTTATTGAAGAATTACTTCAATATCGTTTTACTACAGATAGTTCGCTAAATAATCATCCTATGGGTAATCTTTTATTAGCGGCCCTATATAACATTACCGGTAATTTAACAGAATCATTAGTTTCCCTTTCTAAAATTTTTAATATAAAAGGAAGAATTCTCCCTTTTACTGAAGATAATCCAGTATTAGTGGCTCATACCAAAGATGGAAATACTATTGAAGGAGAAACTAAGATAACCAAAGCAGGGAAAAAAATAGATTACATTGAATATAAAGAAGAAGTAAAGCCAACTAAAGAAGTATTAAAAGCATTAGAAGAAGCTGATTTAATAATATTAGGAATAGGTAGTTTATATACAAGTATTATTCCTAATTTACTATCAGATGAAGTAAAAGATACACTCAAGAAATCTAAAGCAAAAAAAATGTATGTTTGTAACATCATGAGTGAACATGGAGAAACAGATGGTTATAAAGTATCTGATTGTATCAAAAAAATAAATTCTTATGTTGAAGAAAAATTTATCGATACCGTATTAGTAAATAGTACTAAAATTCCTGAAGATATTAAAATAAGATATCTCAAAGAAGAGGCATGTCCAATTGAAGTAGATTATCAAAATTTAGAAAAAATGAACATTGAAGTACTAGAAGATGAACTACTTGAAATAGATAATAAAATGGTCAGACATAATCCTTATCGTACCGCTTTAGCAATCTTCAACTATATAGTAAAGGAGTTAAAATAATGAGCTTTACCTCTATTGTTAAAGACGAAGTGACTAGATTAGAAACTTCCAAACTAGAAGATATCTCTGAATTATCTGCTATCATCAGAGTAGCGGCTACTATAAATAATACCATTAATATAACAGTCGAAAATAATACTGTTGCAAGAAGGACATTCAAATTAGTAAAAAAAATATATGGTATAACACCATCAATAACCGTTCGAAATAAAAAACTAGGTAAAGGTTTCACTTATATTTTAAATATTAAAAACCAAAATAAAGAAATCCTTGAAGATTTATCTATCATCGATAATAATAAATATTTGCCAGTACCAAAAGAATATATTATTTCTGATGAAGAACAGTTAAGAGCCTATCTAAGAGGTGTATTTATTGTATCAGGATCAGTAAACGATCCCAAAACATCTAGATATCATCTTGAATTTATTTTAGATACTAAAGACTATGCTACATTTATTAGTAATCTTTTAAATTCATATAATCTAAATAGCAAAATAATAAAAAGAGAAAAAAATTATACTGTCTATATTAAAGAAGCAGAAAAAATATCAGATTTCTTAAGAATTATTAAAGCTTTTTCAGCAGTTATGTATTTTGAAGATATTCGTATCTATCGTGATCATAAAAATATGACTAATCGACTTAATAATTGCGAGCAGGCTAATACCGATAAAATATTTATGACCGCTTCCAAGCAAGTCAAAGATATTGAAAAACTATATGAACTAGGTATGGTTGATTTACTCGATGAAAAACTAAAAGTTGTAATCGAATATCGAATGAAATATAGAGAAAGTTCACTTCAAGAACTCGCCGATATTATTTCTCTTGAAACCGGAGTAGAAATAACTAAATCAGGTTTAAATCATCGCTTTAGAAAAATAAAAGAAATATTAGAAAGAGTAGATAATAAGAAAGCAAATTAAATCATAAAAAAAATGTCATAAAATGTCGAAAAACACTTGACATTATAAAAAAAATAGTTTACAATGTAATTGTCTAATAGAAAACATATAAATACTAATTAACAAATATTCTCAATTTTAAATTATTGGAATGTTTGCCTACGAGGTAGAAGTTTTACTTTTTAGGATAAAAAGGTATTTAATGTTATTTTGGGTATTGAAGTAGAGACTTTAATTCTTATCTTGCTATTAGATATACATATATGTGTGAGAGAGAAACTCATAAGGTAAGAGACTACTTTAAACAAACTGACATAAGTTGGAGTAGTTATTCATTAAAACTTGGGAATGTACTGTTTGTCAGACGGTGCATTCTTTTATTTTCTTTTAATTTATGCTATACTAGTCATAGGAAGTGAAGTTATGAAAGAATTATTAAGTCCCGTTGGTAATAAAGAATGTTTATATGCTGCGATCAATAATGGAGCGGATGCTATTTATCTTGCTGGAACAAACTTTGGTGCAAGGAAATATGCCAAGAACTTCACTAATGAAGAACTAAAAGAAGCTGTTGATTATGCACATTTGTATGGAGTCAAAGTCTATGTAACTGTAAATACCATTATCTACGAAGAAGAAATAGAAGAATTATTAAAATATATAGACTATCTATATCAAATAGGAGTAGATGCCCTTATAATGCAAGATATAGGAATAATATCACTGGTAAGACAAAAATATCCTAATCTTGAAATTCATGCCTCAACTCAAATGCATAATCATAATAATGAAGGAATCACTCTCTTAAAAGAACTTGGAATAAAAAAAGTTGTTTTAGACCGTGAGTTATCATTAGAAGAAATCAAAAAAATAAATGTTGATATTGAAAAAGAAGTATTTATCCATGGAGCTCTTTGTAATTCATATTCTGGCTGCTGTCTATTTAGCAGTATGAATGGTGGAAGAAGTGGTAATCGTGGAGAATGTGTTCAGTCATGTCGTCTTCCATATAAATTAATAAAAAATAACAGTTATATTAATACCAAAAATAAATATTTACTCAGTACTAAAGAATTAAATACCATCGATAACTTTGATAAACTATTAAATAGTGATATAACTAGTTTTAAAATAGAAGGAAGAATGAAATCACCTGCTTATGTCGGTTATGTTACAAGAATATATAGAAAATTAATAGATAATTATAATAAACAAATTGTTAACGAAGAAGAAAAAGAAAACTTAAAAATATTATTTAATAGAGAGTTCACTAGTGGATATCTATTTAATGATAGAGTAATGAATACATTTACTTCAAATCATCAAGGACTTGAAATTGGTAAAGTACTAGAAGTAAATTCTAAAAAAATTAAAATTAAACTATATAACGATCTATATCAAGAAGATGGCATTAGATTTAAAAATAGTAATCTAGGTATGATAGTTAATTTTATCTATAATGAAAAAAATTTATTAATAAATAAAGCTAGTACTGGAGATATTATCTATTTAGATAATAAAATAAATCTTAAAGATAAAGATATCTTAATAAAAACCTCAAGTAATTATCTAGATAAAGAAATATTATCAAAAGAAGAAAAGAAAATATTAATAAATATTAATGTACTATTAAGAGATAATTATCTAGAGATATCTTTCAGTGATATAGATGGTAATATAGTAAAAGACAAAGTACCAGTAGATACTCCCATTAATAGAAGTACCACAAATAATGAAATAATAGAAAAGTTATCCAAACTAGGAAATACACCATTTACTATTAATAATATTAATATCGATATAAATAAAAATATCTTTGTTAATATGAAAGATTTAAATAATATAAGAAGAGTACTAGTAGATAAATTAATAATAGAAAGAACTAAATTAAAGAGAAATATTATAATTAATAATGTAAAATTAAATTATCATAATAAAGAAATAAATAATTTTGAAATATCAGTATTAGCAAGAACTAAAGAGCAAGTTAAAGCTTCTATTGATATGAATATAGATAGAATTTATGTAGATGAAGATTTATATAATATCTATAAAGATAATAATAAAGTATATTTAAGATTACCTAGAGTAGTAAATGAATATAACTATAATAGTAAAAATATTCTAGCTACTGAACTCGGAGCTATTAATAAATATAAAAATAGTGATATAAATCTAATTAGTGATTATTATTTAAATGTTGTAAATAACTATAGTATTAAGTTCTTACTTGATCATAATGTCAAGAGAGTAACCTTATCTCCTGAAATAAATTATGATAATTTAGATAATCTAATTAAAGATAAAGTAGAACTACTAGTATATGGTAAAGTAGAACTAATGCTTACTAAATCTTGTCCGATAAAAGAAGTAAATATGTGTCCTTGTAATAAAGAAGATATTTACTATCTAGAAGATATAAATAAAAATAAATATAGAATATTACATAGTAACTGTCTAACACATATTATGCATTATAAAAATATTGACTATTTAGATAAAATAGATTATTATAAGAGCATTGGAATTAAATCTTTTAGATTAGAGTTATTAGATGAAGATTATAATACTGTAATAAAATTAATTAATACTATTAAGAATAAATAATTATTAGGTATTATTCCTCTCACACTTTGTTGTTCGAGGTTTTATGAAGCCTAAGGTCTTCATAAAAAATTAGTTAAGGAGGTATAACGTATGTATACTAAAAATATTGATATTTATAACAAAATGGAAGGTAATTATGTTTTAGACAAAGATAAAACTATTACAGGATATGCTTCAATTGATAAACCATGGCAGAAGTATTATACCAAAGAAGCGCTTACTGCTATTATTCCAGAAATGACTGCTTACCAATATATGGTAAGTAAAAATCAAGATAATTTAAAAACTACAGCAATTAATTATTTTGGTAAAAAAATAAGTTTTAAAGAATTCATCGAAAAAATTGATGAAACAGCAAGAAGATTATATAATTTTGGTATTAGTGAAGGTGATGTAGTAACTGTTATGTCAGTAGCAAATCCCGAATTAGAAATACTATTTTATGCCTTAAACAAACTAGGAGCTATTATTAATTTAATAGATGTAAGAAGTGATTATAAACAAATAAGAAAATATCTAACTGAAGTAAAATCTGATACTGTTTTAGTTATGGATAACTTTTTACAAGAATTTGATAAGAGCATGGAAAATGAAGAAGTTAACTCACTAGTAGAAAGAATTATTACTTTAAGTCCTTTCAACTCAGTATTGTTTCCTTTTAATAAATTAGCAGAAAAAAAGAAGAAAAAAGAAGATCCAAAACTTTATACTAAAATAGAAGAAATAAAAAATAAAGATAAATACATTAGTTGGAATGAAATGATGACAACGACTAAGTATCTTTATCCACATTATCCTAAATATAAAAAAAATACTGTAGCAGCCTATGTACACACTGGTGGCACAACTGGTGTACCAAAAACTGTTAAATTAAGTAATGAAAACTTTAATGCAATGGCTATTCAGTATGAGCATCTAGGAGCAAATTACAATAAAGGAGATACTTTTCTAAATGGAATAGTACCATTTGTAGCCTATGGTATAGTAGTTACTATTCATATGCCTATGTGTTTAGGAATGACTAACATTATTGCTCCTATACTATCACCAAAAGAGTTTACCGACTTTATGATTAAATATAAACCAAATCATACGATAACAGTTCCTACTTATGTAGAAAACTTTATCGAAGATAAAAAGACTAACTCTATGGATTGGTCATTTCTTAAAAATTTGGGAGTAGGTGGTGATTCTTTTTCTGAAGAAATAGAAGTAAGAGTTAATAACTTCTTAAAGAGTCACGGAAGCAGTACAATAGCAGAAAAAGGCTATGGAATGACAGAAAACTCTGCAACAGCAGGTGTATGCCTAGTAGGAGTAAATAAGTTAAGTAGTCTTGGTATACCACTTCCTTTAAATACTTATGGAATATTTAGAAGAGGAACAGATGAAGAACTTAAGTATGGTGAAAAAGGGGAAATTTGTATAACTGGTCCTACTAAAATGCTTGGATATCTAAACAATAATGAAGAAGAATCAAAAGTTATAAGATTACATAGTGATGGAAAAGAATGGATACATTCAGAAGATATAGGTTATATAGATGAAGATGGATTTCTATTCTTTGAGGGAAGATATAAAAGATTAATACCACATGGAGGATTCAAATTATATCCATCATATATTGAAGGAATAATTATGGGACATCCTGAAGTAGAAAAATGTTGTGTTATAGCAATCCCAAGTGTAGAATATGGAGCTTCTCCTGAGGCACATATAGTGGCAAGAAAAGATAAAGTAGAAGAACTAAAAAAACTAAAAGAAGAATTAATAGAATTATGTAAAGATAAATTACCATCATATTCACAACCAGAAGATTTTATTTTCGAAGAAGAGTTACCTCTTACTTCAGTAGGTAAAGTAGATTATAAACAAGTAGAAAAAATAAGAATAAAAAAACTAGAAGAAAGTAAAAAATAAACTTTCTTTTCTTTTTTATTTATGCTATAATCTTTAGTTTTGCAGTAAAATCTTGTAAAACCATATATAAAAAGGGCTTAAGCCCT
>CAMEJC010000024.1 GCA_945919295.1 uncultured Mycoplasmatota bacterium | reverse complement strand
ACACGGTGGATTGTGGTTCCATTATACGTGGGTTCGATTCCCACATTCCGTCCCAGATAGTAAATTAAGTTCTTAGTAATAAGAACTTTTTTATTTTTTTGTATAAATAAAGGAAAGACTTGGTTTTTTATCCAAGTCTTTCTCTAATTAACTTATTTACTAAAGACATATCAGCTTTCCCTTTTACTAATGGAGATATGCTTTTCATAATCATACCAATATCTTTTGATGATGTTGGTTTTAATTCATCAAACACTTTATCAATAATAGTATTTAATTCTTCCAAAGATAGTTGCTCAGGCATATAGGCATTTAAGATTTCAAGCTCTTTTTGATTTTGAATTACTAAGTCTTCTCTACCAGCACTTTCAAACTCTTTAATTGCTTCTTTTCTCATCTTAATTTGTTTTGATATTACTTTAATAACTTCATCATCAGTTAATTCTTCTCTAGGATTTGGTTTTTCTAATTGCATAGCACCTTTTACCATTCTTATAACACTTAATTTAAAACTATCTTTACTTTTCATCGCTTCTTTTAAATCGTTATTAATTTTTTCTGATAATGTCATAATACCCGCTCCTTAGTAATTTTTTCTATTATTCTTTCTACAATTAATAGTATTTTTTTTCTTTTCTTCTTTTAATCTTACTCCTGGTTTTTTATAGCCTTCTGCTCTTTCTTTAGCTTTAGAGAGATTACCATTACGTGCTACTTGATTTTTGAATTTTCTTAATGCAAATTCAACATCATTATTTTTTACGCTAACGGTTACTTTAGTTCCTGTAGACATTTTATCCCTCCTTCCGCTTTTTCATTATGAATTATAACATTATTTGACATAATTTACAAGCAGAATATATTATTTTTTTTATAAAATGTCTATTTTTTATTAAATATTACACATTTTGTCTTCCGTTTTTCTTCTAATATAACTTCCAAGTGATTCTCCAATTGAATATATTAATTCAAAAGTTTTATAAACTGCATTTAACATTGAAGCAGAAAAACTTGTTCCACCTTCTATTTTTAACATTTCTTCTTTTTTTAATTCACGCATATTTTTTCCTCTCTTTCTTAATTATTACATTTAGTTGGATTAGAGTATCCAGATAAGATACCGGTTATAAATGTTATTAATCCAGTTACAATGGCCGTTATTAAAATAGGATCGGCTCCTCCATCAATTTTTAACATTTCTTCTTTTCTCAACTCTCGCATATGTAAACCTCCTTATTTTTTTAAAATATAATCGATTATTCTTTTATCTTCTTTTAGGAATTTTAGTTCTAAATTTAAATTATTAAACTTATAGGTAGAAGGAATATTCGCTTCAATCATTACTACTTGATAAGTAATTGTATTATCTGTAAAATATTCACTATCTAAAGAAATTATTTTATACTCATAATCTTTATTATTTATTTTAATGATATTGTTATTTATTAAATATTTTATATTATCTAATGGTACATAAATTTTTATATAATAGTGATTTTCATCACTTGTTACTATACCTTTAACATTATAGTATGTTTTATAATGAAGTATTATAAATACTATAATTAAGGAAAGCATTATTACAATAATTATCATTATATAAACATATATTAAAGGTCCTACTTTTCTTTGTAAAATAATCTCACTATCTATATATTTATTCATAATTCCTGATCCTTTCTAAATTCTCTACACCATTATTATTTAGTTTTATTATGCGATTATATAAATCCATATTTTCGCAACGATGAGATATTATAATAAATGTTTTATCATAAAAATAATAAAAAATATTTTTTAAAATTTTTCTTTCTAAGTTAATATCTATTTGATTTAGCCCCTCATCAATCATAATGATATTACTATTTTTTAATAAACTTCTAGCAAGTATTATCCTTTGTCTTTGACCTCCAGAAATATTTACACCATTCTCTTCAAGCATATAGTTATATCCTAAAATATTATCTTTTACAATATCATCAACATAAGTCAATTTACAGATATCTAAATATTTTGTTTCACTTATATCTCTATCAAGAACAATATTATTGCGGATGGTATCGGTAAAAAGCATTTCATTTTGGGAAATATAAGTTATATTTTTTCTAATATCCGACATACTGTAATCATTGATATCATAATTATTAATAAATATTTTATCTCTTGGTGATTTATAATATTTATATAATAACTTTAATATAGTCGACTTACCAGACCCTGATGGTCCCAACAATAGTACTCTTTCTTTATCATTTATATAAAAGTTTATATTATTTAAAATATTATTTTTATTATCATAGGTATAACTTAAGTTTTTAATTTTAATATTTCCATTTACTTTAAGTTTAGACTCTTGAAATATTTCTTCTTCAGATACTTCTAATAAATTATTAGCTCTTCTGATGGCACTTTTTGAATAGTGATATTCATTTAAAATATCTATTAAATTTCTTATGGGATAAATTAAATATCCAGACAAAAAAGTAATTGTCATATAATTTCCTGTTGTTATCATATTATTTAGTATTAATTTAATGCTTAAAAAATTTATTGATAAGATTCCAAGATCAGTAGTTATTTCTTTTAATATAAGCATTATATTATTTGTTTTTTCACTTTGATATGTTGTATTTAATGATTTACTATAATTTTTAGTAAATTTAAATATAATGTTATCCTCAATGTTTAATCCTTTTATTGTTTCAAAAGAACTTACTGATTCGATGATTGTAGTGTTGATTAAAGCTAAATTTTCTTGATGTTGATAGGTTAATGATTTAATAACTTTATTAAATATTAAAATTATTATTAGGTAAATTAGGGACATAATCAGTAATATTAATAATATTTTTTGATTTATTTTATAAATCAAAATTGCAGATACAATAAAAGTAAAAGAGTCTAAAAAAGTGGTAATAATTATCTTTGATATGAATGTTTTTAAATATGATAAATCATTTATACGTGATAATACTTCTGATGTTGTCTTATTTTTATAGTAATAAAAAGGAAGTAAAATAACTTTACTAAAAGTACTTAAAATAATACTTATATCTAGTTTTTGATTTAAATAAATTATCAGATGATTTCTAATAAAATTAGTTATATTTTTTACTATATACAAAATGGAGAATATAAATGTAATTATAAATAGACTATTATTATTAATATCTGATATTTTATCAAAAATAACTTGAGAGTACATCGAAGTGATACAAGATAGAATTGTAAAAATTAGTGATAATGTAATTAAAGATATAATAATATTTTTGTTTTTTAATAAAGAAGATATTAATATTTTATTTAATACTTTATCTTGCTTGATAAAGGGAAGGTTATGTACTTTTTCAAAAAGCATGATATAACCAGTCCAATTACTTGCAAAGTCAAAGATATCTAAAATTACTTTTCCCTTTGCTGGATCCATTATTAATACTTTTGTTTCTTCGACTTTATAAACTACTACAAAATGAGTATAGTTTTTGTTATTAAACTGGACAATAAATGGTGTTTTTATTTTTTTTATTTTTTCAACATCATCAACTTGATAGCATTTAGATATTAAACCAAGATTATTTATTGCTATACTCATATTATAAAAATTAGTCCCATCTTTAGTTGTCTTGGTCATTTCTATCAATCTATCGATTGATATATCACCTCCATAATAACGAATGATTGATAGAAGCGCCGCTGATCCACAATCTTTATTCCCTTCTTGTAGTACAACTAGATTTTTTTTCATTTTACCTCCTCACATATATAAACAATTTTTTTGAAGAGATTTTGTAATTTTTTTAAAAATTTCTTAAAAATAATTAAAATTTGACATAAATTTGTGTCAAATAAAAAATGTAACCATTAAGATTACATTTAAATATTAATAAGAGTCAATATTAATTTTAATTAACTTATTATCTTGGCTAAAAGATGCTGCTTGAACAATAGTTCTAATTGCATTAATTGTTTTTCCGCCATGGCCAATAACTTTAGCTATATCGTCAGAACTAACCATAACCTCAATTAACGTTGTATTATCTTCATCTGACTCAAATTCCTTTACTGATACTGAATCGGAATCTGTTACAAGTCCCTTAACAATTAATTCCGTAAGACTTACCAAATTATTCATTACTTGCCTTGTTTTGAATTATGAAATTTTTCCATAATTCCTGCTTTACTAAATAAATTTTTAACTGTATCAGTAGGTATAGCTCCTTTATTAAGCCAATCAATTGCAGAATCTTCATTTATTTTAATTTCTGCTGGTGTTGTAAGTGGATTATAAGTACCAATTGTTTCGATAAATCTACCATCTCTTGGACTTCTTGAATCCGCTACTACTACACGATAAAATGGTGCTTTTTTTGCTCCCATTCTTTTAAGTCTTATTTTAACTGCCATTATTATCCCTCGCTTTCTTTTAGTATTTTAACATAAAAAAAATATACTGTCAACCTTTTTATGTTACAGTATATTTTTTTATTTTAAGAATTATTCATTTGAAGATAATTTTTTAACTCTTGATAATTTATTATAATCATATTTTATATTATCTTGAACTCCATTTATTACTAAATTAAGATTATTTTCAAAATTTTCAATATCTGTATGGGTAAATCTCATTACTCTACCACTTGTTAAAGTATCAGCATTAGATAATTCTAGATATTTTTTTGATAGTAAAATAAAATCTTCTTTACTATAATTATTATTTTTATTTAAATATACAACTCTAGTATAACTAGTACCACGAGATGACTCTAAAACGAGTATTGGTCTTCCTTCATAGTTTTCATACATAAAACAATAATAATCAACATTTTTACTACAATTAGAGTAAGCTTCTCCAAAATATTTAAATGAATATTTTTGTAAAACACTAATTCTTTCACTTAAAGGAATAATTTCATTGACTCTTTCTTTTTTTGGTATTGAATTATCTTTACTTTTTCTTGGTACAGAATCAGGTATTGATGAAGTATATTTAATTTCTGCAATAATGCCATTATAATATTCTTTTATATCTTCTTGATATGCTTTTTGAAGATAATCAATATAATCTATTACTTTTTTTATTGACTTATTAACTTCGGCAATATAATTTTCATTTGTAATAACACTTACATCTTCATTAACAACTTGCATAAATTCATATTCATCTTTAACTTTTTCTATTTCAAAGCCTTTTTTTGCATATTTTTTATTAATCAAATTTCTTATTTTTTCTCGTTTATACATAGTACTCATATTAATACAAGCAATATCGTGTAATTCTTTTTCAGATACTTTCATTCCAATAAGTTTTGGATAATATTCAAGCAAATCTTCTTCATCAAAAATTAATAATTTAGTACGGCTGTCACTACCAACTACTTCTAAAAACAATCTATCCTTATTATCATAATGTAAAATATAATTAGAAGGACCACTAATTTCAAATCTATCAGTAGTTACTTCTCTAAGTTTTAAAGTTATCGCATGATTAAAATAAATTGGAAAATAACTATAATTAATTTCAATATTTCTAAACGGAATACCATTTTCTTTGATATATTTGTCTATTTCTTTAATAAAATTCATTAAAATCCCCTCTTTCGAGTTGAATATGTTATCATAAAATGGGGATTTTGTCAAATTAGAACAAAATTGAACCACAAAACATAGTTCATTAATTTATTTGCGATACTTCTTGTACTCCTGATTTTATACCATTTACATTACCTGTTAGTCTTCCACCATAAGTAGAAGAAAATGTAACTGTTGCGTTAAAACTACCTTCAGCATCTGTCTCATCTTGTATTTTGTTATTGTCGGTAAGCCAAATTAATAAAATAAACTTCTTGGATGTTTTAGATACATTAGTAGCATCATCTAATATAAATGGTTGCCCTAATGATAGATTGCTAGAAGCACTACTATCAATATGTGTAGTATCTAAATATGTTTCACCATTTTCATCTAGGACCATATAACTTAAATTTTCAATTCCATTTATATAAAAATCAATAGTTCCTTCAACCTCTTGTGCTTTGGAAAAATTAAAAACCTCTAGTCCAAAAGCCAAACATGAACCTCTATTTAAGTCATCTAAACATTTCTGATTATAAGCTTTACTAATATATTCATCTTTTAAAGGTATTAATGCGTGTCCAGAATATATTGGAGATACACCAAGGCCTATTTTTACTTGTCCTGATTCTACAACTAAAGCATTCATTCGACTCATAGTCGATATGTTAAAATAGGAAAAAGTAGCTCCAATTAGCAATATTAAAATACTAAGAATAGATGTTACTAATAAAAAGATATTTATTTTATTATTCTTCATATTTACCATTCCTTACTATAAATATAATATCAAATTATCGATATTTTTGCAAGTAAAAAAAGATATTTCTATCTTTTTATAATTTTACATATTTCTTCTATATCATCTATATTCACTTTAATATTACTACTGTGTATCATATCTTTGATTTCTATAGTATTACTATCAATTTCATTTTCACCTAATACAATAACATAAGGAATATTATTTTTATCAGCACTTTCGAGGGCTTTTTTAATTTTTCTATTATTCATTTCAATTATTACTTTGACTCCTTTTTCACGTAATTTATTAGCAAGTTTTAAACTTACTATATTGGTATTCATGGGAATAATAAGTAAATCATATAATGAATTATTTTCTATGTCTTCAAGTATAGAACATATTGGAACAATACCAAAAGATATACCAACAGATGGATAAGTATTACCATCATCAATAAAGTTAGTAATTATTTTATCGTATCTTCCTCCACCTCCAAGAGCACAAGTAATTCTTTGTTTTTCATCAAACACTTCCCATACTGTTCCTGTGTATATTTCAAGTCCTCTTGCTAAATAAGGAGTAAATCTGCATTCTATAAGATTTAAATCATTAATATAATTAAATAATTCTTTTATTTCTTCTCTTCCCTCTATAAAATATTCATTTGTTATATTCATATTGTCTAAATCATTAATTGTACATTTGAAATAACTAAATAATTTATCTAATTTTTCTTCTTCAATATTAAATGAGCTAAGTTCTTCTTTTACTCCGTTTTCCCCTATCTTCGCAAGTTTATCAACGGAAAGAATTACTTTGCTTTTTAGTTCATCACTAATACCAGACTCTATAATAAATCCTTCTAATAGTTTTCTATTATTTACTTCAATATAAATATCTATTCCAAGCTTTTTATATGCTAAAGATGTCATAGAAAGCATTTCTGCTTCAATGTAAGATCCTGAAATGCCACATACATCGACGTCACATTGATAAAATTCTCTTGCTCTTCCTGTTTTGACAGGACCATCTCTAAATACTTTGCCAATTTCATATCGTTTAAATGGAAGATTAATTTCTCTTCCGGCATTCATACTAATAACTTTAGCAAACGGAATAGTAAGATCATATCTAAGACCAAGTTTTCTTTCTCCTTGATCTTTTAAAGTATATACTTCTTTTAATATTTCACTACCACCAGAATATTTTGAAGCAAGTAAATCATAATAACACAGAATACTAGTATCAAGAGGTAAATAACCAAATTTTTCAAAAGTATCAGTAAGTGTATTGATTACTTTTCTTTTAACAATCTCATTATTAGGAAGACTATCATTTGTTCCTTTAACATTCATAAGTTTCATGCCTTTCACCTTCTTTACTGCATAACTTTCTTCTTATATTTAAAATTAATATTTAATAAATCTAACAAATTAGTAATCGTTATATATTGAGATTCCTTACCCGAATCAGAGAACTTAACAGCAATGCCACCTTGTATTTCCCAATAATCTAAATTAGGTAAAAAATCATCGACAAGGATTGCGCCTTTTGGATTAACAAAGTCAGCTTTCTCAATACCTTTTAGAATAGTTATAACTTCCACTCCAGGAAGCACTTTGTTAAAATAAGTTATTTTAGCGGTGGATTCATTATTAGAATTGACATGTGTTAAAATTTTAATATTGAATAAACCACTATCAATTAATTTCCTAATCTTTATTATTGAATTATCAATTTCTCCGGCTTCGATAATAAGTTTATTCCAATCTAAATTACGATAAAATTCTTGTATTTGAAAAGGATCAGTAATGCCATTATCTTTAAGCATTTGATAAGATTTATTAATTGTATCAAGGATAACACCATCACAGTCTAAATATAATGTTAACATTAAAATTCCTCCTATCCTAAATTAGTTTTAATATTTTCACTTCCACCATAGAATTCTACAATCTTTTCTCTTGATACTTTAATAACAGTAGGATCAGAAACTTTTAAATCACTAATGTTTTCAACAATACCTGATTCTTCTCCAATGAAATTACTATTAAAATCATCATGTAAATCTACTCTGTAAACTTTTTCATTAATTGAAGAAACTATATTACTTACACTACTATCTTCATTAGTAGTATCATAAAAATATACATAATATTCTTCTTCTGTTTGTCTTAAACTATCACTAGCAAGAATTTTATTACTAATAGAAGTTTGTTCTGTTTTTTCACTTTCTTTCTTATCAAACCATTTAATATCTTTAGTAATAAATAAACCAGTTATTAAATATAAAATAGCAAAAAATAAAAGTAATACAATAATAATAGTAGCAAATGTCTTAGGTTTTAATTCTTGCTTTTGATTTTTCATTTTAACTTCTTTAACATTCTTTCCTTCTCTTTTAGCTTGTTTTCTTTTTAATTCTCTTCCCATTTCTAACACTTCCTTCTTTTTAATTATAATATATATTCTTTTTTTTGTAAAGGAAAGCATCTATTATTATAAAAGTTACCATTAAAATAGATACCTAATAAAATAGATATCTATTATATTTTTAATTATTTAAATCTTAATATGATAACTTTATAAATTAGTAGAAAACATTTTTTAAATATAATCCTTCCGCATTAGCGGTTTTTCCAGCTACTTTTCTATCTTCTTTTCTTAAAATATCAATAACCTCTTCACTTCGACGTTTACCTTCACCGACTTCTATTAAAGTACCAACTATATTTCTAACCATATATCTAAGAAATCCTGTCCCTACAAATACTAAAGTGATTTTATTAACATCCTTTGTATCTCTAATTAAATTAGTTTGAGAAATAGTTCTTACATAATCTTCTTTTTCTTCATCTGCTTTAGTAAAAGACTTAAAATTATGGGTTCCTTCTAGATACTTCATAGCTCTTTCCATCTCAACAACGTCAAGCTTTTTATTATGTTGATAAACATAATTTCTCTCGAGTGGATTATATTCGCCCATATTCAAAATATATATGTATTCCTTACCAATTGCCGAAAATCTAGCATGAAAATCATCATTAACTTCTTCTGCCTTCTTTACATAAATATCTTCAGGAAGTAACGAATTAAGAGCTTTCTCTAATTTGTCAACGGTTATCTTTGTATCTAAATCAAAATGAACTTTCTGAGCTATAGCATGCACTTTAGCATCAGTTCTGCCAGAAGCATGGGCTGTAACTTTTTTACCTCCATTAATTTCTTTTAGAGCTTTCTCAAGTTCACCTTGGACTGTTCTTTCTCTAGGTTGTTTTTGATAACCAGAAAATAATGTTCCATCATATGCTATTGTGATTAAATATCTCATAAACTTCTCCTCTTTTCTAATAAACTATAACAACAATTAATATAAGTATATTTAAAATAAGTAGTAACGTATCAATAAATTTCCACTCATTTAATCGATAATTAGTTCTTGATTTACCATAGTTATAAAGCCTAACATCCATAATATCTGCCGAATTCTCTGCCTTTTTTAGAGAAAGAACAAACATTGGAAGAAGAACTCCACTTATACTAGATAATTTTTCTTTGATATTTTTTGTATCAAATTGAACACCTCTAAGCTTTTGAGCCCTAATAATTCTATTATACTCCATTGTTAGCGTTGGAATATATCTTAAAGTAAGCGTAATAATCATTGATATATCATTGACAGGTATAAATTTATTTAGTGGTCTTAGTATTCTTTCAATACCATAAGTAATCTCCGTCATGGCGGTAGTATATGTGAGAATACTAGAATATAAAATAATGAATATAAGTTTAAATAAATCAAATACTATTCTATTAATATCAATAAAGAAAATCAAATCAATTAGCAAAATAAATATCAAAAATATTCTAATACTGTGAATATTTTTAAAATATACTTTAATACCAATATCACTATAAACAATCGATAGTAAAAGATACGAAGAAAGCATCAAAATATCTATATAACTATCAATAAAAAAGATACTAATTATCATAATGATAAGTGATAAAATTTTAAATACTGGATTTAATTTGTGAACTACTGAATTTTTTAAATAATATCTTCCTAAAGTAATATTATCTAACATTTCTATATACATCCTTCATAAGTTCTTTTATATCAAAAGTAAGTTCTAAATTAATATCTTTTTTCTTTTTAACCATTGTTATAAAGTCTATAATCTTGGGTATTTCTATTCCTGCACGCTTAATCTTATCACCATTACTAAGTAAATCTTTTTTATTTCCCAAACTAATTATTTTTCCTTTTTTTAAAAGAAGATAGTTATCAGTAAGTTTTAAAACAAACTGAATATCTGATGACATTATAATAATTGTTTTATGATATCTTGTTTTCAATTTCTTAAGTAGTTTAATTAATTTTTCTTCTCTTTCATTGTCTAACCCCATTGTTGGATCATCAAGTATAATTAGTGAGGGATTCAAAGATAATATCGTAGCAATAGATACAAGTTTCTTTTCTCCACTTGAAAGTTCAAATGGGCTCTTATCTAAATAAGATATTGGTAGTTCTACCATTTTAAGTGCATCTTCAATTCTTTTATTTAAAACATCTAATTTATAATTATATTTTTTAAGTCCAAAAGATAATTCTTCCCTAACGGTGTCAAAAATAAAAGACTCCTCTGGATTTTGAAATACATAACCAATTTCTCTACCTTGATATTCATTTATCAAATTTCCACTATAACTTTTTTCTATTCCGCAAATAAGATAACCGAGCAAACTCTTACCACTACCGGAAGCACCAATGATGCTGGTAATCTTTTCTTCTGCAAATTCATAACTAATATTCTTGAGACTATCTTTATATGATAATTTATCTAATTTTATTTCCATAATTTATCTATAGCCTCCTCTTCATCAAAATAAACTCTATCAAGTAAATCGTATAGCATCAAATTATGTGATAACTTTACCATGAATGGAAGAGTAAATCCAAGTTTTTCTAATTTTTCATCTTTATATATTTTTTCTTTTGTATCATCTAAAATAATCTTTCCTTTATCTAAAACGATAATTCTATCAGACATTAAAGTATCTTCAAGATCATGAGTAATAAGTATTATAGTAAGTTTTTCATTTTTTTTATAATCTAAAAGAACTTTAAATACGAGTTTTTTATCACTTGGAGTAAGTTTATGAATAGCTTCATCCAAAATAATTATCTTGGGATTGTAAATTAGACTAGAAGCAATAGCAACCTTCTCTTTTTCACTTTCAGTTATTTCACTTGGAGACTTCTCTAAAATGTTATCTAATTTAAATTTTTTTGAAATATTTTGAATTGAACTTTCTATTTCTTCTTTTGAATACTCTAAATTTTCAAGGGAAAATGCTAGATCATCTTTAACTGTTTCACCAATAAAATGTAATTCTGGATTATCAAAACATACTCCTAGAGATCTTCTTATCTTTTTTAAATAAAAATTATTTAAAAGATAACCATCAATGTTAATATAGCCAGAAGCCGGATATAATCCTTCAAGTATTTTAACAAGAGTGCTCTTACCAGAAGCATTCTTTCCTATAATACATACAAAAGAATTAGGTTTTATTTCCAAATCAAAATCTTTAAATATATAATCATTTTCATACCTAAATGACATACTTTTTATTTTGATAATACTTTTCTCCATAACATGCACCCTTCGTTTATATTATATATTAAATAATTTTAAAATACAAGAAAATATCTGTAAAATAATTGACAAAAAGAAATGTATTATATTCTATAAAAATAAATATTATGCTAAAATATAAATAAGAGGTGTATAACTATGAAAAAAGCAATTACCAAAGTAATACGAGTAGATAATGAAACAAAGAAACTTATGAATAATTTCTATCAAGATATGAAGAGAGAAAAAACTCCTCCATATGCTATTTTTCAAGCTGATACTGGTGACACTATTGTAACTTTATATGAATCAGGAAAAGCTATGTTTCAAGGTGTATCTGCAGATATCGAGGCAGGAATGTGGACTAGTATTAATAAAGATAAAAAAGATATCGATTACTTTATAGATACGGATAATAAAAAGAAAGAAAAAAAAGAAGAAACAAATATTCCTATAGATATATCTTCCGTAGGATCAGATGAAGTTGGAACTGGTGACTACTACGGTCCAATTGTAGTAACAGCATCTTTTGTAAGTAAAGAAAATATTCCTTTTTTAACTGATTTAGGAGTAAAAGATTCTAAAAAATTAAGTGATGAGCAAATATTAAAAATAGTACCTAAAATAATTAAACAAATTCCTTATAAAACAATTATTCTAACTAATAGAGAATATAATGAACGATATGGTAAAGATATGAATATGAATAAAATAAAAGCTATTCTTCATAATAAGGTACTAACCGAAATGGTTAAAGATAACAACTATGATTATATTGTTGTCGATCAGTTTGAATCAGAAAAGAGTTATTATAATCATTTAGCGGAAGTACCTAATCCATTAAAAGGAATAACTTTTATTACTAAGGCTGAAGATAAATGCCTTTCAGTAGCGGTTTCTTCTTTAATAAGCAGATATATTTTTATTAAGGAAATTGACAAATTAGGTAATAAATATGGTATTTTTCTCCCTAAAGGTGCAAACTATTATGTTGAAGATGTAGGTATCAAAATAGTTAATAAATACGGTATAAATGTTTTAAAGGATATTGCTAAACTAAATTTCAGTAATACTGATAGAATATTAAAAGAAGTAAGAAAATAAATCTTACTTTTTTTTATTAAAGTATATGATTATTCCTCAACGAAACTGCCAAGTACTTTAAAAACGCTTTCAATTCCTTTTTTTAAAACATTGTTGACTTCTAAAGAGACCTTATTTGTCCCCCTTGTCAATGATGTAGTATAATCTTTTTCTGTATCGACAACATAATCTTCTAATGTAACATCTTTTCCTTCCTTTAAATCTTTTTCAAATTTTGCCATTGATTCATTTGTTAAAATAGTTTTATTTTGTAATTTATATTCATAATAACCAGTCTCTTCAATAATATAACCTATTAGAAATGATAAAAATAAAAGTATAAATAATGCTTTAAATATCTTATTTTTATTCATTTATATCACCTTTAATATAATAATATAATATGTTTGATATAGCTTCAGTAGTATTAAGTACTTCATCAATATTGTTTTCTACTCCTCCAACTTCAATAAGTATTGAATTAGGACTAATATCTTGATTATATATGCCATCTACTCCCACTCCTTCTTTTTTATATATTCCTCTTGACAATCCTGGATAATATTTATTAGAAATATTATTAATATTTTCCATTGTTTTTAAATTTTCTTTATAATTATTATGTTCTAATCCTACTACAAAAAGTATTCTTGCATAATCTTTACCTTCAATATTAACAGTAGTAACATCTTTAGAAACAGAATCTCTATGAATATCAATAAAATATTTAAGTGAAGAGTACATATTTTTCTTATCTAATATAAATATTCTAGAAGCCTTATAAGAACTTGCGTAATCCCAGCTATTTAAAGTTAAAAAATTGGATAAATTAGCATCTTCAACGATAGTAGATAAACCTCTACTATTTAATTTTTCTTTAAGTAAATATGATGCCATAAGTACATTTGGAGTAATTCCATATATATCTAAATTTGAATTATCATAATTTTCAAGTTGATGAGAATTATAAATATATATAATTGGATTATTGATATCAACAGGATTAGGATCTTCTATATAGGAACTAATTTTTTTTAATTCTTCTAAATTGCTATAATCATCATTATGTTCCATTTCAATAACATTTTCTTCATTTCCATACATTAAAATACTAGTATCTAGTATTGATGTTGGTTTAGTTAAATCAATATTAAATAAAAAATTGGAACTTGAGTTTACAACATTAACTAATTTATAATCATTAATCATGTGACTATTTCCACCTCTTAAAAGAAAATTAATAAATTTTGTATTGTTAATTTTGTTACTATTGTTTAATGAATAATAAAAAGTTATTGCAAATATTATATAAGCTATAATCATATATATAAATGTTTTTCTTATTCTAAATCTTCTTTTAGAAGTATTCTTAAGTTTCATTTTCTTCAATATTATCACCAATACTAGTATATAATAAAAATAACTAAATATATGTCGAAAAAAAATACCATGAATATTCATGATATTTTTTATTTATTATTTATTTCTATTTCTTTTATTTCATTAATCGTTTTGCCTGTTACTTTAGAAATAAAACTATAATCAGAACCTTCACTTAGCATATTTAAAATTATTTCAGTTTTACTTTCATCAATTCCTTCTTCTCTAGCGGTTTTTAGAACATTCTCTTCTCTCATTTTATTGTTAGCTTCAACCATCCATTCCTGTATTATCCTCTTATCATCTTTTACTTCTTTGATTCTGTTTATAAATCTATCTTTTTCTTCCATACTAAGTAAATCATCTCCAATCACTTTGGCAATATCTTCTATATCATCTAAATACATATATAATATTGCTCCCCATCTTATCTCTTTTGGTAATTTATATGCTTCTTTGATATTATTATATACTCTTTTATAACATTTGACAATATCTAAATTCCAAAATGTTACCATATCATTAATAATATCTCCACTTATATCATCGGCATATATTCCCTTCTGTAGTTCCTTATTGTTATTGTTAGAAAAAGTATTAAAATTTAATTGACCTACCTTCTTATATGATAATTCTTTATCATTTAGTCCACTTTCAGTAATTTGTGCACATATTCTAAATAACTGAAGACTATTTCGATAGATAACATCTTTTTCATGACGATAATTAACTTCAATATTTAAATAATAATTCTTTCCTAGTTTTACTAACATATCACTTTTATTTATTTTACCATTTAGCCTATATGGTTCTAATTCATATCCTGTTATTACTTCTTCAAATGACATAACTTCATTAAGTTTAGTTATATCGTAAATAGCCTGTAGTAAAGCTCTCTTTTCTCTTAAAAATACTGATTTAAATATTGTATCATGACATAATCTAATTTTAATTTTTTCTTCCATTAATACCTTCTTTCTTCACATTTATACCCCAGTTATTCAAAAATAATAAATTAAAATATAATATCTCCCTCTTTTATAAAAAAAATACCATGAATATTCATGATATTTCATTTCTTCATTATATATAAACAATTATTTATCTTAAATTTTGTAACTTTTGAAGAAATTTATTGAAATTTGACATAAACTTTTGTCAAATAATAATTTTGTTATTTAATTTAACAATTCAGGATTAAGTTTTATTTTACGATTATTTCCTAAATATATTAAAGTGAAATTTGAATCCTTATCTTCATTTTTGATATTATAAATAAGTAAGTATTCTTTATATTCATTAGTATCTAACACTTCTTTATTATATCCTACTCCTAAATCAGTAAAATAATTATAATATTTTAAGCTAGGTATATATTCATTATTATTTCCTTTTAAAACAAATTCATCTAATTTTAGACTATATTTACTTGTTTTCCCTTTAATATTTATTTTTAATATTACATAACTATTATTTTTGCTTATTCTTTTTCTTTCTGATATATAACTATCTTGAACTTGTAAATTGAAATAACTAGTATTTAATGTTTCTTTTTCATTTAAATTTCTATTTATAACAAATTTATTAAATGGAAACATTATAATTAATATTATAGCAACTATGCCTAAAATAATATTAATAAATAATTTATTTTCAATATAATAATATTTTAGTTCTCTACTTATTTTTCTTCCTGTCCTTTGAATATTATTAGCACTAAGATCGACATTTACTTCAACTTCTTCACGATCTTTTTCTTCAAGTTTTAGATCAGCAATATCTTTTGTAAAATTAAATTTCTTGATATCAAATCCTAATCCTCTTACAAGAATAGGAATACTAATAATAAATAATCCCCAAAAATTAAATCTACCTATATCTCTTAATAATCTAATTTCTTTACCAGACATAGCTGTTGTTTCTAATACTTTGATATTTGAATATAAATAAATAAAGGCAATAACACTTAATATACTAATTAAAATACTAATTATATACAAAATTCTAGGTTTATTCTTATATCTCATTAAAAAGTATATAGTTACTGATAGAGCTATTATTAATATTATTGATATAAATATTAAAGAATTTGTATAATTAGAAGCAATTACCTCAATATTACCATTTACATTTATATATTCTTTAAAAAAAGAAAGAATACTATTAGCTTTTACTGTTATATAAGCAAATAATATAAATAGTACTAAATGTATTAATCTAAAATGTTTTATTAGAAAAGCATATGGTCTTCTTAATATCATATTATTCCTTCTTTCTTTGTATATAATTTTAATCTTCCCGCTTAACGCGGGACTTATCAGCATGACGACGAGCTTACGCTCCGCCGGGTCACCCTCGCCCTAAAGCGCTCGAGGGACCTTTTTTGCCGAGTACTTCCTACCACCCTACGAATTAGTGCTTATGCACTAATTCTATATGGATCACTCTCTGTACCACTTCCTGACTCGATAACTAGTACAGAGTTTAGATACAAGACTGGCCGAACCCCATCCGCAGAACAGACGCCGATGCCATTATAAACGTCGCCGGACGAAAAGACATCCCACGCGTAAGTGGCATCCGAAGAGTCCGGGGTCAATAACCACTGATCTGCACTATTATAGAGCCAATCATTACTTCGGCATGCATATGAATTGGTACTACTATCATAACTATATAGATTTTGACTACATTTAGTAAAGTCGGTAGCATATCCATAATCAGAAGGATACATTAGTCCTATTTTCCCAGTCCAACTTGTTGTTCTGGTTACTGTGTCATTACAATATTTTCCTGAACATGTTGTTCCTGGTATTACTACATTCGTTCCTCTTTCCATGGTTAATGCAGTATTTGAATATATTTCTGCACTTGATCCACCTCCTAGATAGTAGGTAGAGTCTGATATCATATTTCTTGTGGTATCATTTTTTATTCCAATACTTGTAAAATCACATGATTTAGTTGAATTTTTACTACCGCTATAACAAGTACCACTACCACTATTATAATATAAACTATTATTTACGGTTATGGAGGTGCCACTACTATCTAAGTCAGTATTACTTTCATAGCCAGGATTTAAGAGTTTCATTAAATCAGCTTGACTCCATTCATTTATTCCAACGCCTGAGTTTACTGTTGATGCTGATGTATCCCAAGGATAATCTCCTATTGATTCATTTCTTATTAGTTTTACTTTACCATCTACTATTCCGATTATTCTCCATAGTTCACAGTTAGTACTTGGATAAGTTTCACAATTAAAATATATATAGTTATTAGGAGATGCTCCATAATATCTAATATTTCCTGCTACGTCTTTCATTAAATTATTTGTTGTATCATAATTATAAGTTATGCTATTATTAGTTACTGTTGTGTTTGGTGAATATAAATTTGTTATATATTTGACAGCGTTACCAATATATACTTCAGTTACTAAAGTTT
>CAMEJC010000023.1 GCA_945919295.1 uncultured Mycoplasmatota bacterium | reverse complement strand
AATTATATAATTATGCTAAAGATAATTATGCATCTTATAAAGTTTTAAACAAAAACAAATTTAAAGTAATTGGAGATACTTACTATAAGGATAATTATTTTTATATTAAAAATGATGTCTATATTCCTCTTAAAAAAAGTGAAAAGAAATCATTAATCAGTCACATTATTTTAGAAAAAAAAGACGAGTATCAAACAGATGAACAAGTAGGAATAAATCAAATATATTTAGGAGATACCTTGTTGTACGAGGAAGATATTTATATCATTAAGGAAAATACTACAAAGAAAAGTATATTTGAAAAAATAAAAGAGTGGTTCAATGATTAACTATTTATGGAGTTTATTTTTAATAGTTGGAGTAATTTACAGTATTATTAAAGGAAATAATAATCTAACCAATAATCTATTGACAAGTGGAACTAAAGCTATCGATATGATAATTAATTTAGTCCCTCTTATGTGTCTTTGGCTAGGTGTCATGAAAATAGCGGATACTTCCGGATTATTAAATATCGTTTCCCATAAATTATCTAAATTTATTAAAATAATCTTTCCTGAAATACCAGATGGTGATCCTGCGATTGGTTATATATCTTCTAATATCATCATGAATATGTTAGGTCTTGGTAATGCTGCTACACCATTTGGTATTAAAGCAATGAAAGAATTAAAAAGATTAAATAAAAATAGTGATGTAGCATCACGTAGTATGATAACTTTTTTAGTCATAAATACATCTTCAGTTACAATAATACCCACTACTGTTATAAGTCTTAGAATATTAAATGGTTCCTCCAATGCAAGTGAAATAATGACTGCTACTATTATTACAACCTTTTTATCAACTTTTATAGCTTTATTATTAGATAGATTATTTTATTTGCTATGGAGGAAAAAAGTATGATAAATTTTTTAATACCTATCATGACCATAATAATAATAGGTTATGGGCTACATAAGAAAGTAGATATATTTGATACTTTTATTACAGGTGTGAAAGAGGGACTAAAAGTAGCTATTAATCTCTTTCCTACGATATTTGCCATGATTATAGCCATTTCCATGCTAACTAGTAGTAACATATTACTAGATATTAGTAATTTTTTAAAACCTATCTTTCTAAAAATAAATTTTCCAGTAGAAACATTACCACTAGCACTCTTAAAACCAATATCAGGATCTAGTTCTTTAGTTATTTTAAATGATATTTTATCTCAATATGGACCGGATAGCTTTATTGGTAGAGTAGCTTCAGTTATGCAAGGTTCGACAGATACAACTATATATATAATTGGTCTATATTTTGCAAGTGTTGGAATAAAAAAAATAAAATATTCCTTAGTAGTAGGCTTATTATCAGATTTAATAAGTGTAATAATATCAGTATTAATAGTATCATTATATTTTAGTTAATCATAATATAATAAAACTCGGATCTTTAAGATCTGAGTATTTAAATCAAATGGTAGCGAGAGGGAGATTCGAACTCTCGACCCTTCGGGTATGAACCGAATGCTCTAGCCAACTGAGCTATCTCGCCGTGAAATGTAATATAATTATATTACATTTTTTTATTTTTGGCAATACTTTTTAGAAAATTTATTTATATAACTCTTTATTTAACAAATCTAGGTTATTATTCATAACAGTAATATAGTTTTCATTAGAATTAGTTATACCACCATCAATAGTTTCCAAAGTATTAAGTGTTACAAGTTCAACTCCGTAATTATCAATTAAATTTTGGCAAGTACTATTAGTTTTATCACTTGAAGAATATATATATTTAATTTTGCCTTCATTAATTAATTTTTTTGCCTCGTTAATAGAAGTATCAGTCAAATTATCATTTTCTTCTAGTGATATAACATTTAGATTATACTTTTCTAAAAATTTAAACATATCATTATCTACTACTATTGTGTTATATGCAGCAAGAGATATAGTTTCCTTCATATCAGCATCAAGTCTTGATAAATCATATTTCAAATCTTCATATTTATCTTCAATTCCTGTATTATCACTATTAGATATCAAATAAGGATTAGTTATATATTCTAATAGTCCATTTTTAGTATTCTGTGCCATCATTAAATAATTATAAGGATTAAGCCATAGTTCAGTAATATCATTATCATAAGTTATACCACGAGAAACATCAATAACCTTTAAATTTTTATTTTTATTTATCATATCGACAGCAAAATCTCTATCACGATCCAAACTATTAAAAACAAATAAATCAGTATTAGCATATTCTTCTAATTTTTTATCAGATAATTCAAAATTCTTAGGATCAACACCTGATGGATAAATACTATATATTGTCGAATTTTCTCCATAAAGGCTATCAATTAAATATCTAATAGGATAGATAGTAGTATAAATAGTTATATCTTCCATAGAATCTTTTTTTAATTCACATCCTGATAATAATGATATAGTTATAATTAATAAAATCAATATTTTTTTCTTTTTCATAATTTCCTTCTTTCATATTTTCCTATATTTATATTACTATATTTTCATTTTTTTGTAAATAGATACATAAAATAAATTTCTATTTATCTAGAAATCAAATGAATAATTAAATTTAATTGAAGTATAATTCTTTTTGTTGTATAATAAGAAAAGAAAGAAGGAATATTTAGTGAAAACAGATGATTTTGATTACTATTTACCAGAAGAATTAATAGCTCAAGTACCTCTTAAAAATAGATCTGAATCTAGGTTATTAGTGGTAGATAGAGATACTGGTGAAAAAAAAGACGATAAATTTTTTAATATAATAAATTACTTAAATGAAGGAGACGTTTTAGTATTAAATGATACTAAAGTATTACCTGCTAGATTAATAGGAGAAAAAGAAGATACAAAGGCCGTTATTGAAGTGTTACTTTTAAAAAATACAAACAATAATAATTGGGAATGTTTAGTAAAACCTGCTAAAAGAGTAAAAGAAAATACCATTATTAGTTTTGGTAACGGACTATTAAAAGCAAAATGCTTAAGTACCGGTGAAGAAGGAATTAGAACATTTGAATTTATTTTTGATGGTATTTTCTATGAATTATTAGATAAATTAGGTACTATGCCTCTTCCTCCATACATTAAAACCAAATTAAATGATCAATCAAGATATCAAACCGTTTATGCTAAAAATATAGGAAGTGCGGCAGCTCCAACCGCGGGTCTTCACTTTACCGAAGAATTACTTCAAAAAATAAAAGAAAAAGGAATAACTATTTGTTATATAACCCTTCATGTCGGTCTTGGAACCTTTAGACCAGTAAATGTTGAAGATGTAACTAAACATAAGATGCATTCAGAGTTTTATAGGATGAATAGAGAAACCTCAGACATTTTAAATAATGCAAAAAAAGAAGGACATAATATCATTGCAGTAGGAACAACTACGACGAGAACTCTAGAAACTATTATGAGTAAATATAATGAATTTAAAGAGTGCAGTGGATGGACAGATATCTTTATTTATCCGGGTTATAAATTTAAAGCTATAGATTCTTTGATAACTAACTTTCATTTGCCTAAGTCAACTCTAATTATGTTAGTTTCCGCTTTCTCAAGTAAAAAAATAATTTTAGATGCATATAAATATGCAGTCGATAATAAATATCGCTTTTTCTCATTTGGAGATGCTATGTTTATTCAAAAAAATAAAAAATAATATTTACATTCTACTAAATTTATTATATAATTTAGTAGTAATGCTTGTGTGGCGGAATTGGTAGACGCACTGGACTCAAAATCCAGCGATAGCGATATCATGTGGGTTCGAGTCCCACCACAAGCACCATTTTTTTTTGCGAGGATGGCGGAATCGGTAGACGCGCTACTTTGAGGTGGTAGTGATTAACATCGTGGGAGTTCAAGTCTCCTTTCTCGCACCATTAGAGTTTCACTTGAATTCTCTGGTTATAATAGAAAGTCAAGTTTTATATAGAAAATCACTGATTTGATAAAGTGATTTTTTTGTTTATATTAGACTTTATGGTGATATAAGTATGTAATATTTATAAAATGAAAGTGATTGCTATAAACAAAACAGAAAAAACATGGAAGTGGAACTAAAATTATTCACGAATAAAATAAAATTTATCAATAAGAATATAAAAAAAAATTTTGATATTTCTTCTTTATTTGTAGCTCTATATTACCATAAAATAGCATTTTTTTCAAGACTTGTAATTAATATTAAATAGGTGTATTAATAATTAGAGGTGAAAAAACGGAAGAAAAAAACATGACAGCTTTAGTTAGTTGTTTTGCAAGATGTTATCATTATAAAAATAATAATTATAGAATTTTTAGTGATAATATTGCAGAAAAGATTTTAAGTGATGAAGAATATAGTTCTATTGCAAGTAATATGACAAATGGAATTAAATTTTTCAATCCTAACTTTGTAGGAACAAAAGAAAATGCTTTAAAATGGATCGTTGATAATCAGTTATCTCCATCAGTACTAGGAAGAAGTGCTTTTTGTGAAAAAACATTATTAAATGCAATTAAAATTGGATGTAAAGAGTATTTAATATTTGCATCTAGATATGATACTTTTGCTTATAGAAGTAATATAGATAATCTAAGAGTATTTGAGATTGATAAAAGTGAAATGATAGAAGATAAAATTAGAAGATTAGATAAGAATAAATTAAATTATTCAAAAGTTAATTTTATAAAGTGTGACTTTACAAATAAAAATTGGATTAATAATATTATTAATAGTAATTATGATAAAAATCAAATATCATTTAGTAGTTTATTGGGAATTAGTTATTATTTAGCAAAAGAAGAATTTTCTAATATGATTAAAAGCATTTCTAGTATATTATGTAATGGCAGTAGTATAATTTTTGATTATCCAACTTATGAAGATAGTAAGGAAACACAAACTAATGAAAAATTAGCGAGTGGAGCAAATGAACAAATGAAATCTAAATATTCATATAAAGAGATAGAAGATATACTATCAGAAAGTGGATTATTAATTTATGAACATTTGAATAATAAAGAAATGACTAATACTTATTTTGAAAAATATAATAATTTAAATCCAAATAATAAGATAATAGCCCCTAAAGGCATATGTTATTGTTTAGCAGTTAAAAAGTAATAAATTACAATTTATATAATTAAATCTCCACTCGGCGATAAGTAAGTGGGAAATACTAAAAGTATTTATTATTGTATACTTAATTATGAATATATAAACAAATTAAAAATAGAACATTTTTTGCTCTATTTTTAATTTGTTTAGCGATAAAAATTATCGACAGAAATGAAGTGAAAATTAATCATAAATCAGGTATTTAGCAATTTTTATATAGGTGTTTCGAAAGAATTGTAATATACTAAATCTGTAAATGAGGACAACTCATATAAGGTATGAATATCGTACTAGATTGTTGATGAATCAAACTTTCATAGTCATATTTTTCTATTATTATTTACTTATAATAATAGAAAAAAAGTAGGATATTTTCTTACTTTTTACTTATCAAAATCTTTTGGTACCAAGAGATCAATATAATCAATTATTTCCTGTTTAGAATGTTTATTATTATATTTAAGCCATTCTATGCAGACATTTAAGACACCGCCTAAATAAAATTTAAGTATAATATCCATTGGTATTTTTTTACTAGTCTTTCCATCTTTCATTTGATCAAAAATTGTTTTATTAATAACATCGTATAAAATATCCATTGTAATACTATTCTTATTATTAATCATTATTGCTATATAAGTATCTTTTTTTTCTTCAATATGATTTAAAAGTAATTTGATCATTTCAATGTAATATTCTCTCGAATTTTTAATATTACTATTTTTTTCAAGTTCTAATCTTAGTGCATCCTTAAGACTATTAATATATTCTGCTAGTAACTCATATTTATCACTATAGTGAGCATAAAAAGTTGAACGGTTAATTAAAGCTTTATTGCAAATATCTGATACCTTTATTTCTTCAAAAGCCTTATTTTTCATAAGTTCTTCTAAAGAATGGTATAAGACATTTCTTGTTTTTAATATTCTAAGATCGACCTTTTCTTCATCAAAATTTTCTTTCATTAACTATCACCTGACCAAAAGAATTGTATCATAATTTTTAGTCATTTGTAAAGATAAACATCAAAAAGTTGCTTAAATAACAATACAAATTCACACAAGTGTCGTTTATCATACATTTTTTTGATTATGTGCATGAATATTTTATTTAAATGTCATAAAATATTGTGCTGAGAGGAGAAAGATAAAATGAAGAAGTTTGGAGATTTTATATGTAAAAACAGAATTACAATTTTAATTATTACTTTATTACTGTTAATTCCAGCTTTTATTGGTATGAATGCTACTAAGATAAACTATGATATTTTAGTTTATCTACCAGAAGATATTGATACCGTAAAAGGACAAAATATTTTAACAAATGATTTCAATATAGGTTCCTTTTCTGTTACAGTTATCGATAACATGGAATCTAAAAATATTTTAAATTTGGAATCAAAAATAAAAGAAATTGAAGGAGTAGGCAAAGTCATTAGTGGTTACGATGCTGTTGGAAATGCAATACCTCTTGAAATATTACCAAGTAGTATATCAGAGAAACTTAAAAAAGGTAATTCTGATTTAATGTTAATTACTTATAATGATTCAACATCATCGGAAGCAACATTAAATGCTGTTCAAAAGGTTCGAGAAGTAACAAAAGACTACTGTAAAATAGGTGGTATGAGTGCTATGGTTTTAGATACCATGGACTTATCTGAAACAGAGATTTTAATCTACATCGTCATAGCGGTAATACTTTGTATCATCGTTCTTGAACTATCATTAAATTCTTATATTGTCCCTTTCTTACTACTGATAAATATAGGTATTGCTATTTTATTTAATCTAGGAACTAATATTATATTTGGTAACATATCATACATAACCAAAGCTTTAGTTGCGGTTCTTCAGCTTGGTGTAACAACAGATTTTTCAATTTTCTTATATCATTCGTATGAAAGTAAAAAAGAAAAGTATAAAAATAAAGAAGAAGCAATGAGCAATGCCATAAAAGAAACATTTACTTCAGTTGCAGGTAGTTCTCTTACTACAATAGCGGGTTTCCTTGTTCTATGTACTATGACATTGACATTAGGTAAAGACTTAGGACTTGTTATGGCTAAAGGAGTATTACTAGGAGTAATATGCACGCTAACGATCTTTCCAGTATTATTACTTATTTTTGATAATATTATAGAAAAAACAAAACATAAAAGTATTCTACCTAAATTTGATAAAATGAATAATTTTATTATCAAATATCACAAAGTATTCTTTATATTATTTATCATTTTATTAGTACCAGTATATCTTGCTAATTCTAAGGTAGAAGTATACTATAAATTAGATGATACCCTTCCAAAAACATTGGATAGCATCGTTGCAAATGCAGAACTAAAAGAAAAATTTAATATTGTATCACCTGAAATAATTTTAGTCGATAAGGATATGAAAGTAAATGATATCAATAATATGATTGATGAAATAGAAAAAGTAGATGGTGTCGATTTTATTTTATCATTTAGTAAATTATCCAGTCTTGGTATTGATGAGAGTATGTTAAATGAAGAAGTGTTAAGCATATTTAAAAGTGATAAATATCAAATGATTTTTCTAAATTCAACTTATGATATAGCCACTGATGAGTTAAATAATCAAGTTGATACTATTCAAAACATAATAACTAAATATGATAAAGATGGTATACTAGCAGGAGAAGGACCTCTTATGAAAGATTTAGTCAAAATAAGTGACACTGATTTTAATAATGTCAATTATTCATCTATTTTCTGTATCCTAATAATTATGCTCTTTGTCTTAAGATCGATAAGCATGCCAATACTCTTAATATTAGTAATTGAGTTTGCTATTTTTATCAATATGTCAATTCCATATTTTAGCGATATAACACTTCCGTTTGTAGCACCAATCGTTTTAGGAACCATTCAACTTGGAGCTACTATCGATTATGCCATCCTAATGACGACGACATACTTAAATCATCGCAAAGAAGGTAAAGATAAATATGAAGCTATGAAAGAGGCTATGAATAGTAGTGTCAATTCCATTATTGTAAGTGGTTTATGCTTCTTTGGTGCAACTTTCGGTGTTGGGGTTTATTCAAAACTTGAAATGATTGGTTCACTATGCACATTAATTTCAAGAGGAGCTATTATTAGTATGACAATTGTTATCGCCGTCTTACCTTCAGTATTATTAATATTTGATAAATTAATTCAAAAAACGACAATAGGTTTTCGAAAGGAGAAAAATAATATGAAAAAAACAATAAAAAAAGCCAGTGTACTACTAATGCTATTTTGTGCTTGTTTTTCTAGCATTCCTGTATATGCTTTAACTAAAGAAGAAACTGTATATACAAAACTTAATAGTGATGGAAGTACTAAAAATATCTTAGTAAATGAACACTTAATAAATAATGATAAATTAGAAGAGATAGAAGATATATCTAATTTAAAAGATATCTTAAATATAAATGGAAATGAAACATTTAAACAAAACGATACCAGTTTGATATGGACTACTGGTGGTAACGATATTTTTTATCAAGGAAAAATTAATGAGGAAATGCCTGTAACTCTAGAGATAAAATATTATCTAGATGGAGAAGAGAAAGAAATTAAGGATATTATTGGAAAAAGTGGTAAGATAACTATTGAACTTAATTATCATAACCATGATAAACATTACGTAAAAGTAGGAAATCAAACAGAAGAATTATATACACCATTCGTCGTTGCAATGGGAACGGTCATTGATGCCCAAAATAATACTAATATTGAAGTTAGTAATGGTAAAATAGTCAATAATGGGATTAATAATATTATTGTCTCATTAGCGGCCCCTGGTTTATATGAAAGTTTACAAATACAAGAACTACAAGATATGGATAAAATAACAATATCTTTTGATACAAAGAAGTTTGAGCTTTCAAGTATCTATTCTATTATTACTCCTAAAGTACTTGATAATGACGATTTAGAAATTTTTGATAAAATGGATTCGCTATATAATAATGTTGAAACATTACAAAGTTCAATCAATAAAATTGAGGAAGGTGCTCAAGAGTTATATAATGGTTCAACTAAAGTATCTGATGGAGCATATCAAATATATGAAAATCTAAATACAGTAAATACGAGTCTTGAAGAAATAAAAAATGGTAATATAAGTCTTGACGAAGGATTAAAATTAGTATTAAATGGTCTAAATGAGACTAAAACGCTTCTAAATAATAGTTCATCTTCTGATAATATTGATCAAATAAATAATTTGATGAATATGAATACTTTCTCAATTAACCAAATGACTACTGGATTAAATACTTTGAAAAGTACATATGAAAAATTTAATTTACAAAATTTAAGTAATACTGATATTTTAGGACTTTCTAAAGAATTTTATCAAAGTATTAATCTTCCAATCACTACTGAAGAAGAAGCAACAGAAATGAATATCAAGTTACTTAATGTTAAGTATACATATGAATCTTCTTATGAAACAAATAATAATTTAATCAGCTTACTTCAAGGTAACAACGTGGCACTTGAAGAGACAATAAACACTTTTAATAATTTAAATACAGAGATAAATACCTTGATTAGTACATTAGAAGAAAATATAACCAAACTTGAAGCAGGTGCAAGCACCTTATCACTTGGAACTACCACTTTAAGTGAAGGTGTAAAATTACTTACTGAAAAGACATATGAATTATCGCTTGGTACTAAAGATTTATCTAGTGGAGCATCTACTCTATCTGACGGTATTACTGAGTTTAATAAAGAAGGAATAACTAAAATAACCAATTATGCAAATATTGCCAAAGATATAAAAACAAAAATAGATACCCTAATTGAATTAAGTGATGATTATCAAACATTTACAATGAAAGAAGATAGTACTGAGGGTTCTACTAAATTTGTTTTAGTGGTAGATGGTATCAAATCTGAAACTAAAGCACCAGAATCTAAAAAAATTGAAGAAAAAGATAGCCTTTGGACTAAAATCAAAAATTTATTTAAATAAAAGAAAGTAATTTAATTTATTTTCTTTTTTTCTTTTTCTTTCGAAAAAGAGCCCACTTAATTATAATAAGTTCCACTATTAATTTATATTTTATCTACAAGTGTAAAACTTGATAGTTGTTTAAAAAATATTCAAAAGAAAATATTACAAATAACTAATATTTTTCCTTTTTAAATATAGGCTTTTAGAAGTAAAATACACGAACAGTTAACCAAAAATCAAAATTCAAAAATTACAAAAATTATGAAATTGAAAAAATCAAAAAATAAAAAAATGTAAAAAAACAAAAAAATAAAAAATAATAAAAAAAGATTATATTTTATTATTATTCCTTTAGTTATAAGGCTTTATCTCGATTTACACTAAAAAAGCTAGATTTGCAAATTTTTAAAAAAGTCAAAAAAGCGAAAAAAAGCACTTTTTAAAAAAACTAAAAAAAACAAAAAATGTAAAATATTAAAAAAGCAAACAAAAGTTATTGACAAACTTATCACCATAATATATAATTATGATTGTAAGATAGATGTAGGGAGGAAGTAAAATGATAGATACAGAAGAAAAATTAGAAACACTAGAAGTTGTTAAAAGAAATGGTAAAAAGGTTCCTTTTGATGGAACAAAAATAGCATTGGCAATAAAAAAAGGATTTGATAGTGTCCTAATTGATGAAGATGAAAGAAAATATAATGTTAAAGATATTCAAAAAGTATATCAGGCCGTTATCAAAAAAATAGCCAAAGAATATTTACCTACTGGTAAAATTAAAATTGAAGAAGTACAAGATTTAATTGAAGATAACTTAAAAAAATATGATTATATAGATGTATATGAATCATTTTCTGACTATCGTCAGAGAAGAGCGGCAGCAAGAATAGCCTTCAGAGATGATAAAAACATGGCTAAACTTCAAAAAAAGATCGAAGGTCTTGGCCTTAAAACAGCAGCTGAAGAAGATTCAAAAAGGGAGAATGCTAATATTGATGGTAATTCCGCTATGGGAACAATGTTACAGTTTGGAAGTACTATTTCGAGAGCTTTCACTGAGACATATTTAATGAAAAAGAAATTTGCTGAAGCTCATGACAATGGTGATATTCATATTCATGATATGGATTTTGAAGCTATGGGTACTACAACTTGTATGCAAATAGATTTAAATAAATTATTTAAAAATGGTTTTTCAACGGGACATGGTCATCTTAGAGAGCCAAAAGATATTATGAGTTATAGTGCATTAGCGGCTATAGCTATTCAGTCAAATCAAAATGATCAACATGGTGGTCAGTCGATACCAGCTTTTGATTATTATTTGGCACCAGGAGTATTAAAAACATTTAAAAGACAATATAAACAAGCTGTATATGAACTTTTAGATTTCAGTGATTTTATAAGTTTTGTCAATATGGATAGAGTGGAAAAAGAAATTGATAAACTATCTAGTATTAATGTCAATATTTCGATTTTTGAACCAATTTATAAAGAGAGTAGTGAAGTCAAAAGAATTTTTGAAAAAGGATATGAAACTGCTTATAAAAAGACAGATAGAGCAACATATCAAGCAATGGAAGCATTTATTCATAATCTAAATACAATGCATTCGAGAGCAGGAGCTCAAGTACCATTTTCTTCAATAAACTTTGGTACAGATACATCTCCAGAAGGTAGAATGGTTATTAAAAACTTTTTGTTGTCAGTAGATGCAGGACTTGGTAAAAATGAAACACCTATTTTCCCAATTTCTATATTTAAATTAAAGAAAGGTGTAAATTATGAGGAAACAGATCCTAATTATGATTTATTTAAATTAGCATGCAAAGTATCTGCTAAAAGATTATTCCCTAATTTCTCATTTATGGATTCATCATTTAATAAACCATATTACAAAGGTGATTATAATACCGAAGTTGGTTATATGGGATGCAGAACTAGAGTAATTGGAAATGTTATTGATGATGATAAAGCTGTTACTCCAGGAAGAGGCAATTTATCGTTTACCTCCATTAATTTACCTAGACTTGGTATTAAACATGGTATTATCAGAAATGATAAAACAGATATGAAAGGCTTTTATGAAGAGCTTGAAAGTCTTATGGATTTAGTTAAAGATCAATTGCTAGAAAGATTTGAAATTCAGTGTAATAAGAGAGTATATAACTTCCCATTTCTTTTAGGACAAGGAGTATGGCTAGATTCTGATAAATTAAAACCAAATGATCGCTTGAGAAAGGTATTAAAACATGGTACTTTATCAATTGGTTTCATTGGATTAGCGGAAACATTAAAAGCTTTAATAGGAAAACATCATGGTGAAAGTGAAGAAGCCCAGAAACTAGGACTTGAAATAGTCTCATTTATGAGAAAAAAATGTGATGAATATTCAGAGAAATATAATCTAAACTTTACATTACTTGCAACACCTGCTGAAGGATTATCTGGAAGATTTGTTGGTATTGATAAAGCAATTTATGGAAAAATTAAAGGTGTAACTGATCGTGATTATTATACTAATTCTTTCCATGTACCTGTATATTATAATATTTCAATTGTAAATAAAATTAAGAAAGAAGGACCATATCACAAATATACAAATGCTGGTCATATAAGTTATATTGAATTAGATGGTGATACGACGAATAATTTAGAAGCATTTGAAAAAATTATTAGACTTATGTATGAAAATGATATGGGTTATGCTGCAATTAACCATCCTGTAGATCGTGATCCAGTATGTGGATATATTGGCGTAATTGGAGATGTTTGCCCTGGATGTGGTAGAAAAGCCTATGAAGGCGTACCAGTCGAGAGAGTAAATGAATATAAAAATAGTTGTAATTGTTAGAGAGGAGATTTAAAAATGAAAGAAGAAACAAAAGAAAAATTAGTAGGTGAGGGTGTAGGTTTTGATCGTATTAGAAGAATAACAGGATATCTAGTAGGTACAGTAGACAGATTTAATAATGGCAAAAAAGCCGAAGAAAGCGATAGAGTTAAACATAGTATAGAAGGCTTGCTTGATTCAAACAAAGAATGTGCTTGTTAATAAGGTAAAATAATGAAAATTAGATTAGCATCTCCAATATTACAATCTGATAGTATTGTCGATGGAGAAGGAATAAGAGCGGTTCTTTGGACACAAGGATGCTTACATAATTGTCCTGGATGTCATAATCCTCAAACTCATAGTATGGATGATGGTTTCCTTTTAGATATTGACGAAGTAAAAGAACAAATAGATGCACTAGAGGGACAAGATGGTATTACTTTTTCAGGCGGGGATCCATTGTATCAAGTCGAAGCTTGTCTTGAACTTGCTAAGTATATTAAAGCAAAAAAAATGAATGTTTGGTGCTATACCGGTTTTACGTATGAAAGTTTGCTTGCATTATCCAAAAATAATCCCAAAATAACAGAATTTTTGCAAACAATAGATGTATTAGTGGATGGTCCATTCATTTTAGAAAAAAAGAGTCTAGATTGTATTTTTCGAGGTTCAACCAACCAACGAATCATCGATTCACAAAAAAGTATTAAAAATAATAAAGTATGTTTAGTAGAAAAGTACTATATAGATACTAAAAAGAAAAATAATAAAAAAGAGCGACTTTATGTTTAGCTCTTTTTTATAGCATATACATTGAATTATCATCCTGATATAAATTATTATTACTATCTTTTTGTTCTATAGTATTTACTCTGTTTTCAAGATTATTTAATCTAGCGTTAATATCGATTAAAGGATTATTATTACCCATATTATTCATAGGATTTTCAATATATGGATTATAACCCATCATCATATTATTTGGCATCATAGTTCCAGGAGCACCCTGATATCCAAAATTACCGTATGAAATATTGCCAGGCATATTTTGATAAAAGCCACCATACATCATATCTCTTTCACACATAATATCACATTCCTTTTACTTTATTATATGCAAAAATTAAAAATAGTGATATAATACTATAGGTGAGAGAAAAATGAGATTAAAAAATATTAAAGGTGCAAGTGAGAAAATTCAAAAAGGAAAATATTTTATTAGTAATCCCAAAGAATATATTGGCAAGTGGAATCATCTATTTAATAATAATAATCCCATTTATATAGAAATAGGTATGGGAAAAGGTAATTTTATCATTAAAAATGCAATTGACAATCCTAATATTAACTATATTGGAATAGAAAAATATGATTCGGTTATATTAAGAGCTGTCGAAAAAAGCAACGAACTAGAATTAAATAATTTATATTTAATTAGAATGGATGCTAGATTAATTGAGGAAATATTTAATAAAGAAATAGATTTAATATATTTAAATTTTTCCGATCCCTGGCCTAAAGAAAGACATGCCAAAAGAAGACTTACCAGTAGAGAATTTTTATTAAGATATGATCAAATATTTAAAAAAGATAAAAAAATAATTATGAAAACAGATAATATCGAATTATTTAATTTTTCAGTAGAATCGCTAAAAAATTATGATTATAATATTGATTATCTAACTAATGATTTACACAAAGATAAAGATAATATAATAACAACTGAATACGAAGATAAATTTACTAATATAGGAATAAAAATAAATTATTTAGAAGCTAGTAAAAAGTAAGGAGAAAAGATTATGAAAATATTTAAAAAAATAAATTTAAATCCTACCAATATAAATTTATACATAACAGCGGTAACTCATTCATCATTTACTAATGAAAATCCTAATTATCCTGATTATGAAAGATTAGAATTTTTAGGAGATGCTGTATTAGAAATTATTATTAGTGAATATTTATATAAAGAAAGAAAATTGGAAGAAGGAATTATGACTAGAATGCGTGCTTCTTATGTTTGCGAAGAAGCATGCGCTACTTACGCTAAAGAATTAGGTTTAGAACAAGATATTAAAATTGGTAGTGGAGAAACTATCAATCAAACAATATTAGCAGATGTTTTTGAAGCTTTTGTAGCGGCGATTTACTTAGATCAAGGTTTTGAATTTACTAAAAAATTTGTTTTAGATATTATTATTAAGTATATTGAAAAAAATGTAGATTTTCTACATGATTACAAATCAACATTGCAAGAATTAGTTCAAACAGTCAAAAAATCAGTTGTCTATGAAGTAATAGACGAAAAAGGACCGTCACATAATAAAACATTTACTTCCATTGTTAAAATTGATGGCATAATAATGGGTACAGGAACAGCGGGAAGTAAAAAAGCATCAGAACAAGAAGCCGCTAGAGATGCTTTGAGTAAACAAGCTAAAATTAAATAACATATTAAGGAGTAAGATATATGAAAATAGAAAAAGTAGTAGTTGGTTATCTTAAAGAAAATTGTTATATATTAGAAAAAAACAATCAAGTTTTATTAGTAGATCCTGGTGACGAAGCAGAAAAAATAAAAGAGAAAATAAATAATCGTAAAGTATTAGGAATCTTAATTACTCATGCTCATCCTGATCATATTGGAGCTCTTTCTGCTTTTAAAGATATTCCTGTATATTCTTTTTCTAATCTGGAAGAAAAAGAATGTACAATAGGAAAATTTAAATTCAATGTTATATTTAATCCAGGTCATACTAGTGACAGTGTAAGCTATTACTTTAAAGAATATAATATTCTTTTTAGCGGTGATTTCATCTTTCATGAATCAGTTGGAAGATGCGATTTACCTACTGGAAACACGGAAAATATGAAACAAAGTATTAGTAAAATAAAAGCATATCCAAATAATATGATAATATATCCAGGTCATGGAGATAAAACAACGCTAGAACATGAAATAAATAATAATGTATATTTTAAATAAAGGAGAATATAAATGAAAGAATTAGTAAAATTACTAAGTTTAAATCATAAAACTATATCTGTAATGGAATCATGTACTGGAGGAGGATTAGCTAATGCTATTACTAATATTGAAGGGGCAAGTAATATAATTAGTTTTGGTGCCGTTACTTATTCTAATGAGGATAAGATTAAAATGGGAGTAAATAAGAAAACAATTGAAAAATATTCCGTTTATAGTATCGAAGTTGCTAATGAAATGAGTAAAAACATAAGTAATTATACCAATTCTAATTATGGAATTGGAGTAACTGGACAGTTAAAAAGAAAAGATCCAAATAACAAAACAGATGAAGATAATAAAGTATATATAAGTATTTATGATAGAGATAATAATAAATATTATAATGAAATAGTTATTGCAAATAAATTTACTAGAAGAGCAAATAAAAGTAAGGTTATCAAAAAAATAGTAAAAAAGTTTAGTGAAATATTATAGGAGTAGTAATGAGTAGTAAAATGAATAAAAAGGAAGAAAAATTAGTACTAATAATTCAAATAATAATAATTAGTGCCATATTTGGTTTCATTTATGAGACTATATTTTATCGTATAGATTTAGGTTATTTTGTAAAAAGAGGAAATACTATAGGACCATGGTTACCAATATATGCTACAGGTGGTATATTAATATATTTAACAAATATAAAAAATAAAGATAATTTATTAAAAGTATTTTTAACAAGTTCTTTAGTATGTGGTCTTCTAGAATTTATAGTGGGTTACCTATTATTTCATATAAATAATATAAGATTATGGGACTATAATACTGAAATATTAAATTATGGCAATATTGGAGGCTTCATATGTTTTAGATCAGTACTGTTTTTTGGTATATCAGGTGTCTTTTTAATAAAAATAATAGTACCATTAATAAAAAAAATAATCAAAGAAAATAATATGCAGAAAACAAAATATATAACAATATTCATTGGAAGTTTATTTATAACTGACTTTATAGTAAATTATATAGTAAAATAGAAGTTTTTTAGTAAAACTTTTATTTTTTGTCAAAAAAACTTTCAATTTCATAGAAAGTTTATTAGTCTTTGTCTATACAACTACTCATATTTATAGTATAATAAAAACATAAGGTGGTGTAAAAATGGCTACAATTAAAGAATATATAAAAATATATAAGAATCTAAGTTTTGAAGAATGTGATTTAAATATTAATGACATAATAATATTTAGTGAATTATCATATATAGATTGGAGTAATATAGTTCCACCAGATAATACTAAAATAACTTTAGGAGAAGCAGGTAAACTATATTTTCAAACAAATAAACCAAAAGATAAATACCTAAGCGTTTTTGTACAAAATAATATTGAAAACCTAAAAAATATAATAACTGGTAAAAGATATAAAAATATAAGATTATCCCACTATAAAAAATATGTAGATAAAGAAAAACAAGTTGGAGCAAAAAATATTCTGATGAAAAATTAGAAAAAATGATTATAACTTTCTTCAGTATACTGGAGAATAACAAAATAGAAAGGTTTTATGAATTAAAAAAGATGAGTTGGAGCCAAATAGTAAAATTAATAAATGAAGTAAGTGTACTTGACGAAGAAACCAAAAAATTATATTTTGAAGCGCTAAAAGAATTAATATTAACTAAATAAGCAAAACCTAAAATAGAAAGAGGGAATAGAATGAATAATATAAAATTAATAAAGGGTGATATAACAAACTTAGATGTAGATATCATTGTAAATGCCGCTAATAAAAGTTTATTAGGAGGCGGTGGCGTAGATGGTGCCATTCATAGAAAAGCCGGGAAACAACTTTTAGAAGAATGCAAAACATTACATGGTTGTAATACTGGTGAAGCTAAAATTACCAATGGTTATAATCTAAAAGCTAGAAAAATAATCCATACCGTAGGTCCTGTTTATTATGATGGAAATAGAAATGAAGATGAATTACTTAAAAATTGTTATGTTAGTTCTATGAGACTAGCAGAAGATTATAGAATTAATAATAATTTAAATAGAGTATCTATTGCTTTTCCTTGTATTAGCACAGGAATATATCATTTTCCTAAAGATAAAGCATCTTTAATTGCATTTAATACTATTAAAGAAATTAATAATCAAAATATAGATGTTATATTTGTTTGCTTTGAAGAAGAAGATTATAAATTATATAGTAATTTAATAAATTAGCGAGTATTATTTACTTGGTTATAATAAATTATTATATTTTGATGAAACTGAGGTTATAAATCTTTATTATGACTTATTGGTAGATTATAAAGAAGAATATTTAAAAAAAGAATATCATCGTGATTTAGTTAAAAAACTTATTTTAGATAAACATAATAATTAATATTTATTTGACACTTTAGGTGTCTTTTTATTTATAAGGAAAGTGCTTTTGATTTTTAAACAAAAAAACAAACAATTGTCTGAAAATATATTGATTTTATTATCTTGTTATCATATAATAAAAACTATAAAGATTGGAGATGATAATTATGTATAAAGCATATAAGTTTAGATTATATCCAGATAATAATCAGGAAGAATTAATAAATAAAAACTTTGGATGTAATAGATTTGTATATAATTATTATCTTGATAA
>CAMEJC010000022.1 GCA_945919295.1 uncultured Mycoplasmatota bacterium | reverse complement strand
TTTATTTAATAAAGGAATATTAGAAATTTAACTCCCCAGTAAAAATTGTAGAGCCGAAATATTATCTTACTTTTTTAATACCTTGCTTTTTTTTTGGATATATTTTATAATTATATAGGAGGATACGTAATGAGTAGAATTAAGAATGTTTATGCAAGGGAAATATTAGATTCACGTGGTAATCCTACTGTTGAAGTAGAAGTCACTTTGGAATCTGGAATAAAAGGAGTAGCTTCTGTACCAAGTGGGGCTTCAACGGGTAAGAATGAAGCTATTGAACTTAGAGATAATGATAAAAATAGGTATCATGGTAAAGGAGTGTTAAAGGCTGTTAATAATGTTAATGAGATAATTGCTCCCTTACTTATTGGAAAGGACTCATTAAATCAAAGAGAAATTGATAATATTATGTTAAAAGAAGATGGTACTAATAATAAAAGTAGGCTTGGTGCTAATGCTATACTTGGGGTATCACTTGCTAATTTGAAGGCAGCTGCTATGTATTCTGGTAAAGAATTATATGAATATTTAGGTAATGATTACAGTATGCCTAGATGTATGATGAATATTTTAAATGGTGGAGTTCATGCTAATAATGGTCTTGATTTTCAGGAGTTTATGATAGTACCAAGTAAAAATAAGTATAATGAAAATTTAAGAATGGGATCGGAAATATTTAATACTTTAAAAAGCGTATTAAGAGATAAAAATCTTCTTTGTGGTGTTGGTGATGAAGGTGGCTTTGCTCCTAATATTACTAATACTAATGAGGCACTTGAACTTATTAGTGAAGCAATCGAAAAGAGTGGATATATTCTAGGAAAAGATGTATATATTGCTCTTGATGTTGCTGCTTCTGAATTTTATAATGTTGGTGTTTATAAATTAGAAGGGAAAAATTATACTAGTGATGAACTTGTTAATTACTATTTGAACCTTGTTAACAAATATCATATTATTTCGATTGAAGATGGTATGGCTGAAGATGATTTTGAAGGATGGAAAATACTTACAGAAAAATTATCTAATATTCAACTTGTTGGAGATGATTTATTTGTTACAAATAAATCATTACTAAAAAGAGGAATAGATATGGGTATTGCTAATGCTATATTGATTAAGTTAAATCAAATTGGTACTGTTAGTGAAACTATTGATACTATTAATTTAGCTAGAGATAATGGATACAAAACGATTATTTCTCATCGTAGTGGTGAAACTGAGGATAATTATATCACGGATTTTGCAGTAGGTCTTAATCTAGGTCAGATTAAGACGGGGTCTCTGTCGAGAGGAGAGAGAACTTCAAAATATAATAGACTTCTTAGGATAGAGGAGAAAATTAAATGAAAAAAATACTAGTGGTAATAGTTTTGCTTCTATTAACGGGATGTACGAATAAAGTTGAAGAAGAGAAATATGCTTATTTGGAATATAAAAATAATTTAGAGGAACAAAAAGATTTTGTATCTCAAGAAAGTTTGGAATTTAATACTTATTTTAATTTGGTTAGAGAAACGGAAGAAAAAGTTACTTATAGTTTGGTTATTGATAGTCCAAAAGTTAATATGAAAAATGTTAAAGCTTTACTGATTCATGATTTTGTGACAGATGATGTTTTTCCATCGGTTGGAATATTTGATGAACCTGTTACTTTGCATAAGGATAGTAATGATAAAATAGTTTTGGAAGGAAGTATTCAAACGATAGAGGATATTAGTGATACAAAATTTAAATTATATTTAGAATATGTTGATGATGATGGTTTAGAAAATAGTATTTATTATGAAGTTCATAGAGGATAACAAAAATAGACAAAAAGTATATAATAAAAGTTATATACTTTTTTTGGTGATAAAATGAAAGTTAAAGTATTTGATGAAGAACATGAAAAAGATTTGGAAACAGAAGTTAATAAATTTTTAAATGAAAATGATGTTGATGTTATTGATATTAAATTATCTAGTTCTTGTGCTATATATGGAGAAGAACAGTTATATTGTTTTACAGCTCTTATTATATATAAGGATATTCTAGAAGAATAATTTTATAAAGAATATTGTAATTAAAACTAAATATATTACTATGATTTCTTGTAAAAGTATTGATGTAAAGTTCGATACTTTTTCTTTATATAAATATTAAAATATGGTATTATATATTTATGGGAAGTGAAATATGAGAACAAAGAAAATATTTTTAAATATGTTATGTGATATATTACCATACCTTTTGATTGGTATAGTTGGTATAATTAAAATGGATGTTTTAATTACTTATGTTGGTGATATTGGAAATGGTTACTATCAAACTATTAATCAAATTATATCGTATGTATTTTTAGCTCAAGCAGGTTTTTCTGATGCTGTAATATATAGTTTATATAAGCCTTTTGCAGAAAAAAACAAAGATGATATTAATGCAATATATGGTGGAGCAAGAAAAGTATTTAGAATAATAGGTTTTATTATTTTAGGTATTATTTGTTTAGTTACGTTAGGTTTATATTTGTTCTATCATTTTGAAGATGGATATAGAGCATCTTGTCTTATTTGTTTCTTTATTATTTCGACATCTTATTTAATTTCTTATTTTGGTAAGGGACAAACTTATATGGCAGTATTATCTGCTGCTCAAGAAAAATATGTTTATTCATTAGTATTTAATGGTGTTAAATTGTTATGTGATATTTTAATAGTTATAGTTACTGTGATATTTGGAAATCTTGAATCGATAGCAATAGTAATTCTTATTATGAAGATTTTAGAGGAAATTATAAATCGTATTGTCGTTAAGAAAAAATATCCAGAGCTTCATGAAATTGCAAGAAAAGATACTTCGATGGTTAAGATGACTAAAGATTTAGCATGGACACAAGTTGGGTATTTGATTTTAAATAATATTGATGCATTATTACTTATGGGTTTTAATGGTCCTATTATGGTAAGTATTTATACAACTTATAATTATATCCTTAGATTTTTAAATGAGGTGGCATCGAGGGTAGAACTTTCTTCGGTATATTCTTTTGGTAATGTTTTTGCGAAAAAAGAAGATGATAAGGTATATCCTTTATATAAGGAATTTATGATGTTATTTATTCTTATTTCATTTAGTATGTGCATAACATTTATGATTGGTATTAGGGGATTTGTATCGGTATGGGTAGGAAAAGATAATTATATTTTAAGTTATTTAACAATAATATTATTTACATCAACTTTATTTTTGAATATTTTGTATTATCCTTTAGTGGCATTAATAAATGCTGATGGATTATTTAAAGATAATAAAAAACATATTTTTATTTGTGCTATGACTAATTTGATATTATCTATTATATTGATTAATTTCTTTGGTATTAATGGAATTCTTGTAGGTACTATGATTGCTTTTTTAGTAAATATTGTTCTTAAATCTAATTTAATATCAAAGAAGATATTTAAGGGAGTTAATTTAATTAGTGTTCTTAAATATTATATTATATCAATGGTATTATTTGTTATTTTAGCATTTATACTAAAACCAATAGAAGGGTTATTCTTGGCTACTAGTAGTGGATTTATGTTAACTGTTATTAAAATTGGCATTATATTTATAATAATTGGATTATTAACATCGTGCATTTTATATTTTATTAGTAGTTCATTTAGAAATTTATTTAAAAGAATTATTAATATGATTAGGATTAAATTAAAAACTAGAAAAAATTAACTTAATTCTCTTTTCTAATGTTTGGGATAACTTTGTAAAGGTCTTCCATATTGACTTGAAACATCAAGACAGAACGGGCATCGATACACGAACCCATCTTTAATAAGTTTATCTCTTAACTTACCATAAACAAACTTATCATCAAAGTTTTTAACAAACTCATTTTTCTTTTGGAACTTTTCATATTGATTTTTATAATAATCTATTTTTTCTTCTTTCTTTTTTTCTTCATCTAACTTTTTAAGGTAGTTATCAATTTTCTTTTCAAGCATTAATTGTAAATACTCATCATCAGCAGTTAATGTAATAGTTCTATCATTTAAACCTAACATATTTAAAATATCTTTATCTTTCATATTTCACACTATCAAGATAATTATTTAAATCTTGTTCCTTAACTATATATTGTCTTCCTACCTTATAAGCAATTATTCTTTTTTCTCTTATCATTTTTCTAATGAATTGAATTGGTGTTTTTAATAACAAACTTATTTCTTTTGTTGTGAAATAATATTCCATATTTTTATCACTCTCCTTATCTACTTAGTAGAGCAATAAAGGAAATAATCAAATAATAGCAATATATTATATAAATAGTGCTATATAGCGAAAGTCATTAATTTTATCAATTATAATTCAAATACAAACAACCTGTTTTTAAGCATTTTTAGGTTGTTCTCTGTTAAGTTTATAATGAATGAATATAAATACATTAATTAAATCAAATCGAACAGGAATAACCTTTAAAATTGATTTTATTAGGTATAGGGGGTAAATAAAGTTAAAAAAGATATTTATTCATCAAAAAGGGAGTAATGCTTCTAAATAAAGTTAGAAAAAAATAAATGCTTTCGCATTTATTCTTTATCATCATCATTTAAACCTTTTTTAATTCCTTTTGCTATTTCACCAACAGCATTTCCAATTGTTGGTGCCATTTCATCAATTCCTTCTTTAGCAACTGGCATAACTTGTTGAGCGGTAAAAGCAGTAATTTCTCTTCTTTTTGAGAACATATAAATTGAGCCTGCTATCATACAAGTTGCTATGATTACAAAAGCACCGAACATATAGAATGGAATACTATCAAATGAATCAAACTCTTTATTGAAATCAGTAAAATCATCTAATTGTAATTTTAAAGAACAATATTTTGAAGTATATGTGTTGTTTTTTGTTTTATCAAACTTACAATGAGCAAAACTTTCATCAAGAGCATCGTTAATTACACTAATTGAGTTTTTATCAGTAGCAATACTTTTTTCCAATTCTTCAATTTTGTCTTCTCTTTCATAATAAGCAGCATCAAATCCTGTAAATGGTTCTCTTTCTAATTGTTTAATTTGATTTTCTACAGGTTCAATTTTTGCTTCAAGCTCTGCTTTCTTACTTATAAGATTTTGTTTTTCAGTTTCTAATTGTTGAGATATAGTTGCTTTGTTTTCTTCAGAGTATTGTGAATTAACTTTACCTTGTTTCATTAACCCTGTTGCTATTAAACTACCTCCAATTAAAAGACCAACTACTAATATTATTAAAGCAATAGTCTTGATTTTCTTTTTTCCTCTTTCATAATTTTCTTCTGTTAAGTATTTTTTGTTTTCCATCCTTCCAACTCCTTTCGTAAAGTAATTATAGCATATTTCTTCATTTTTTACAATATGTCCATATTTTTATAAAATATTCTGTAAAAATTAATACTTTACAAAAGGTAGATAATATAAATTATAATATAATTACTATATATAATAAAAATAATATATAGTCTTATGAAAAGAAAAAATAACTTGTATTATATTATACTTGTATTACATAAGATAATTATTTGAATATATCTAAGTTCCATTATATTTAAGATATATATTATTTATTAAATATAATTATTATATATATTTTATTTAATATACTTAATAGTATTTATCTAAAGAAGAAAATACAATTTATATAAATATATAAAATATACTCTTGTTAATAAGTATAATTATATATATTAAAAATAAAAGGAAGAAATTAAATTTTTCTAGTTTTTGTTTTATTTATATAGTTTTCTTTAGTAATTATTTCTTCTTTATTATTATTTTTGTTATTGTTAATTATAGTTAATACTTCATTTTCCTTAATTAGTACTTGTTTATTTTTTTGTTCTAATTTAGTATTAATATTATCTTTTACTTTAGATACTATTTCAATATCTATTTCCTTTTTTGATAGTTCTTTTTCTAAATTTATTATTTTTTCTTCAAGAATTTGATATTCGTTAGAATTTTTGATTTTTGATATTCTTTTTTTCATTATAGGCTGTGTTATAAAAGATAGAAGTGCTCCACTTAAACCAATAATAGAAGGAATTTGGGATTTTGTTTCATCTAATGCATTATATCCAAAACTGTAACTTATTGCTGTGTATGATATAAATATTTGCATTAAAGTTATATTAATTAAATTATAAAAATTAGAAATATTATTTATGTTATTATTTTTTTCTTCTTTTAGTTTTTTTATTTTGCTTTCTATTATATCTTTTTCTTCTAATAATAGTTCATATTCTTCTTTTTTATTTTTATAGTTTTGTTCTAGTAATGTTTTTTCTTTGATTAATTCATCCAATTCTAATAGTTTTTCTTTTAATAATTTTAAACTTTCTTTCATAGTATCCCACCTCTTTTGGAATACATATATTATATATTTATTATTAAAAAAAGTAAAGCAAAAGAGAAAACAAATGAAATTTTCTCTTTTACTTATTTTTTTTCTTTTCTTTCTTCAATTTTTGTTTCAATTTCTTTTCTAAAATTATTTACTTTATCTTTTATAAGATTATTTTTAAATCTAGGGAATGCTTTTAAGATTCTTCGATTAAGTATTTTACTTTCGATTATTGCTTTTATTTTTGTACTGAATTCTTCAGTGCTATCTTTTTTTAGTTTGTTGACAGTACTTTTTATTTTAAAACTTATTTTTAAAGAAATTATAAGGTCAATTACAAATAAAACAAGTAAAATAGTACTTATAATCATCATTACCTGTGGATTTAGTTTTGATAATAATTTAGAAAAGGAAGGATTGGCAACATAGACAAGAAACACTCCTAGTAATCCAAAGCCAAATGCATTGGTTAAGCATACTCTTCCATTAATATTAAATTTTCTATTTGAATAATCCCACCATCTGGCATTAAACAGTTTTTCCATAAGTAGGCTAATTAAATATTCAACGGTTGTGCAAATAACTACAGCAAGTAAAAATACTGTTAAAATGTTATCTTTATAATGATTTAAGTAAAAGATCATTATAATTGATGAATATCCATAAATGGGACAATAGGGCCCTATCATAAATCCTCTATTTATAAATTTTTTTTCTTTAATTCCAATCACAATTACTTCAATTATCCATCCGATGAATGAATATATTAGAAATAATAAAAAATAAAATAAAAACTGCTTCATAAATTTACCTCACTATATGATTATAACAAATTTAAATTATTATGTAAAGAATATTGAAAAAAATGATATGTTATTATATAATTAAAAAGAAGAAGGTGACTTATGAAAAGAATTTTAACAGGACTTCAACCTAGTGGTGAACTTACTCTTGGTAGTTTAATTGGTAGTATTAGTCAAATGGTTAAATACCAAGATGAATATGACTCTTTTATTTTTGTTCCGGATATGCATGCTATTACTATTAAGCAAGATCCTAAATTACTTAAGGAAAGAATTAGAAAGAATGTAGCTTTATATTTGGCATGTGGAGTAGATCCATCAAAGAATACTATTTATATTCAATCAGAAAATTTATATCATGCTAATTTATCTTGGGTACTTGAATGTAATACTTATATGGGTGAAGCTTCTAGAATGACACAATATAAAGACAAAGCTAAAAAGCAAGTTAATGCTACTGTTGGTTTATTTACATATCCTATTTTAATGGCTTCCGATATTATTTTGTATGATGCTGATTATGTTCCTGTTGGGATTGATCAAAAACAGCATGTTGAACTTGCAAGGGATATAGCAGAAAGATTTAATAAAACTTATGGAGATACTTTTAAAATACCATCTCCTATGATACCTGAAGTTGGTGCTAAAATAATGGATCTTCAAGAACCTACTAAAAAGATGAGTAAGAGTGCTGATAGTTATAAGGGAATTATTTTACTTCTCGATGATGAAAAAACTATTAGAAAGAAGATAATGGGTGCTGTTACTGATAGTGAAGGAAAAGTATATTACGATGCTTGCAACAAACCAGGTATATCTAATTTACTTACTATTTATTCATCGCTTAAGAATATAAAAATAAATGAAGCTGAAGAATATTTTAAGGATTATAACTATGGTAATTTAAAAAAAGAAGTTGCTGATGTAGTAGTAGAAAAACTTCTTGATATTCAAACTAAATATAATGAGTTAATAAATGGTAGTGAACTTGATAAGATATTGGATAGAGGAAGAGAAGTAACAAATAGAATTGCTAAAGAAAAAGTAGAAGAAGTATTTAGTAAAGTTGGACTTGGAAGATATTAATTGAAAAGGAATAGATAATTATATCTATTCTTTTTCTATATATGTTTCATTATTGATTATTACTTTATAATTATTTAATTTATTTAGTGTTTCTTCTGTTACTAGTGCATTATATGTAATATCATTGTTATATATTTTAGATATTATTTTACTGTTTGATAGGATATAATCTATATCTTTAGTATTGTCATAGTTAAAAGTAATATCTATATTATATCCTTTAACTAATTCTATAATATTATCTTTAGTTATTACTTCTCTTGCTACTTTAGCATATGTTCTAGTTAGAAGTCCAGTTCCTAGTTTAATGCCTCCAAAGTATCTTATGACTACTATTAATGTATAGTTTAAATTATGACCTATTATTTGATTTAAAATAGGAATACCAGCAGTTTTAGAAGGTTCTCCATCATCTGATGATTTGATATTGTTTTCGATTATATAGGCATAACAATAGTGAGTAGCAGATGGATATTCTTTTTTTATGTTATTTATTATTTTTTTTACTTCTTCTTCGTTATAGACACGAAAAATTAATGAAATAAATTTGGAATATTTAATTGTTTCTTCATATTTATTACTATTTTTTATACTTAACAAAATTATCACCTTTAGGATATTTTATCATAGAAATGATAAAATATCAATTTGTATATTGACTAAATTAGGAAGGTTAATTATAATAAATAATTACAAAATGGAGAAGGAAAGGAGAAGTGTGAAAAAACTTATTTGGATTTTAGGTGGTATATCTGTTGTACTTGGTAGTGTTATTTATGTTTTGTATAAAAATAATCAAAGTAATAAAGAAGAAGTCGTCGATATTTTTAAAGAAGAAAATGAAGATAAAGAAATAGAAGAAAATAATAAAAAGAAAGAAACTTCTAAAGTGGTAGTGGATATTAAAGGAATGGTTACAAATCCTGGTGTATATGAAGTTGATAGTACAATGAGAGTTAATGATGTTATTCTATTAGCGGGTGGTTTAATTGAAGGAGCGGATACCAGTTTAATTAATCTAGCTAAAATAGTTACTGATGAAATGACTATTATTATTTATTCTAATGAAGAAGTTCAGGAAAAATATAAGGAAGAAATTTGTGTATGTGATTGTCCACTTATTGAAAATGGTGCTTGTGTTGATAATAAGGAAGAAGATCATCTTATTAATATTAATACTTGTACTTTGGATGAATTAATGGAAATAAATGGTATTGGTAAAACAAAAGCTGAAGCAATACTTGAATATCGTGAGAGTAATGGTGATTTTAATTCAATTGATGATATTAAAAAGGTAGATGGAATAGGGGATGCTTTATTTGAGAAAATTAAGGCATATATTAAAGTCTAGGTTTTTATTTAAAATTCTTGTACTGTTAGTTATTCTTTTAGACATTATTTTTACGAAATGTTATCATTTTAAATCTAAATATAAAGAAAGTGATACTACTTTTATTGGGATAGTTACTGATTTTGAAGTTAAAGATAATAAATTAGTAATAGAATTGAAAGCTAAAGAAAAATTAATGATAAACTATAATTATAATAATTTAATTTTTGATAATTTATCTTATGGTGATAAATTACTGATAAAGGGCGATATTAATGTTCCAAATAGTAGTACTATTTTTAATACTTTTGATTATAAAAAATATTTATATAATAAAAAAATATATTATATAGTAGATGCTTATTCGATTGATAAAATAGAAAATAATAGAAATTATTTATATACTATTAAAAATATATTATATGAGAGAGTAGATAATTTAAAGTCTTCTAGTTATATAAAAACTCTTTTATTTGGTGATAATTCTTTATCAAATGAAGTACGTGATAGTTATAGAGTTAATGGTATATCGCATTTGTTTTCTATATCAGGTATGCATATTAATTTTATAATTGGTATTATTTATTCATATTTAGATAGAATTACATATAATAAAAAAATTAAATATATTATTTGTGATGTTTTTCTAATATTATATTTAATATTTGCACATTCTTCTTCTCTATTTAGATGTGTTATTATGAATGTTTTGTTTAGCATTGATTTTATTTTTAAATTAGATATTAAAAAAGTTGATATAATGCTCTTTACTTTGATTGTTTGTATTATTATTAATCCTTTTATTATTTATGATATAGGATTTATTTATTCTTATTTAATATCTTTCTTTTTGATAATATATGCAAATAAAATTAAGTGTAAAAATAAGATAGTTAAAATTGTTTATATTACGATAGTATCTTTTTTAGTATCTTTTCCAATTACTGTTTATAATAATTATGAGGTTAATATTCTTAGTATATTTATTAATATTTTGATGGTACCAATAGTTAGTGGTATTATTCTTCCTCTTTCTATTATAACTTTGATATTTCCAATATTTGATGATATTTTATATTTTGCTACTGATACATTGGAAAAATTTTCGCTAGCTATGGTAGATATTAATTTTATGAAAATAATTCTTTGTAAGTCGAACATTTTTTTAATTATTATTTATTATATTGTAATTGTTATTATTCTTAATAGATATAAATATTTTTATTTGTTTATTATATTAGTTATATTTCATTTAATGATTCCTTATTTTAATGGTAATTTGGAGATTACGATGTTAGATGTTGGACAAGGTGACTGTTTTTTTATTAGTTTTCCATATAATAGAGGAAATATTTTGATAGATACTGGTGAAGATTATGATAATTATTCAAAGATGAAGAGAGAGATTATTCCTTATATTAAGAGTCTTGGTAAGAGAAAAATTGATTATTTGGTTATTACTCATGGTGACTCTGATCATATTGGAGGTGCAAATGATCTTATTAATAATTTTAAAGTTGATCATGTTATTTTGAATAAAGGGGAATACTCTGATTTAGAGAAGGAACTTATTAATAATTTAAGAAAGAAAGGGATATATTATACTAATAATATAGAGAAAATCAATGTTCATGATGATTATTTATATTTTATTAATAATAAAGTAAATGATTCGGAAAATGATAGTAGTAATGTTATTTATTTTGAATATGATAAATATAAATTTTTGTTTATGGGAGATGCTTCTTTTAAAGTTGAGGACTATTTACTTGAAAAGTATAATATTAATAATATTTCTTTTTTAAAGGTCGGTCATCATGGTTCCTCTACTAGTAGTAGTTATGATTTTATAAAGAGTATTAACCCTAAAGTATCTCTTATTTCGGTTGGTGAGAATAATTTTTATGGTCATCCAAATAAAGAAGTATTAGATACTTTATCTAATTCAAAAATATATAGAACAGATATAGATGGAAGTATAGTAATTAAAATAAATAAAAATAGTTGTAAAATTAGAATTTGTAGTCCGTAGAAAGGAATATGATAAAATGAATGAAATAAAAGAATATACAGAAAAAGTTTTTGAAGATATAAAACATATAGATGAATTAGGTAATGAGTATTGGTTAGCTAGAGAATTAATGCCATTACTTGAATATAGTAAATGGGAAAACTTTGATAATGTAATTCAAAAAGCAGTTATTTCTTATAAAAATAGTAATAATAATGATTCATATTGGCTTCCCGAAGTCAGGAAGCCAATAATAACTGGTAAAGGGAAAGAAGAATTTATTAAAGATTATAAATTATCTAGATATATCTGTTATTTAATTGTTCAAAATGCTAATCCTAAAAAGAAAATGGTTGCTTTAGGACAAACTTATTTTGCTATTCAAACTAGAAAAATGGAATTAAGCGAAAAAGAATACAATGAACTTACCGAAGACGAGAAAAGATTTTATCAAAGAGATTTAACTAAAAAAGGGAATTATTCTTTAAATATAGCTGCCAGAAATGCAGGAGTAAGGAATTTTGATAAATTTCATAATTCAGGATATAAAGGATTATATAATGGAGAAACTGCAAATGATATTGCTAAAAGAAAGAATCTGAGATATAGAGAAGATATTTTAGACAATATGGGTAGTGATGAATTAATTGCAAATTTATTTAGAATTTCTCAAACAGAACAGAAATTAAAGAATGAAAATATCAAATTAGAAAAAGATGCAAATGATACTCACTATGAAGTAGGTAAAGAAATTAGAAATACAATTAAGAAACTTGGAGGAACTATGCCAGAAGATTTACCTACACCAGAAAAAAGTTTAAAAGAATTAGAAAGAGAAACTAAAAGCCAACTAACTAATAAAAATTTGTGATATAATATAATCGTATGAATTGAGGTGTATTTATGATTAAAAATTATAAAGTAGTAACATTATGTGGTTCAACTAAATTTAAAGATGAATTTTTAAGAGTACAAAAAGAATTAACATTAAAAGGTAATATAGTTATTTCAGTAGGTTTATTTGGTCATTCAGGTGATAATGAAGTTTGGGAAAATATGGATGAAGGAACTTTAACTAAAACAAAAGAAATGTTAGATGATATGCATAAGAGAAAAATTGATATGGCTGATGAAATTTTTGTTATAAATGTTGATGGATATATTGGTGAAAGTACAAAATCTGAAATTGAGTATGCAAAAGCAAATGGAAAAGCTATATCCTATTTGGAAAATATAGAAAAGTAAAAATATAAGAATTATCAAAAAAATGATAGTTCTTTTTATTTATCAATAAGGTTCTAAATTCGACTTACTAATTGACAATCACCACATGGAGACTATGATCATATTGGAGGTGCAAATGATCTTATTAATAATTTTAAAGTTGATTATGTTATTTTGAATAGAGATTTTTTTCTCTTTTAAAGAAAGTAGAAAACAAATATATTGTAGAATATTATCATGATGATAGAATAATTGCTAGGAAATATGAATCATTGTGATATAATCTTTCTTTGCAATATGAGTTTAAACTATAATAACATTATAGTTTACTATTTATTATATTAATTTTTAAAAAGTAATCACCATTTCATGAATGGGAGCATAATATATAATGTCATAAGTATTTACTTATGTTTTATATATAAAATAGCTCCTTTAAGGGGCTATTTTTAGTTAAAATAAGAAAAGACTTGCAATTTATTTAAAAAATATTATATAATGTTACAGAAAGGAAGGATTCTATGACAAAAAAATTAGTGATAGTGGAGTCCCCACATAAAAGTAAAACGATAGAAAAGTATTTAGGAAAGGATTATAAAGTTGTTTCTTCCTTAGGTCATATAAGAGATTTATCGACTTCTGGTAAATTTGGATTTGGGGTTGATGTAGAAAATGACTTTAAACCTGATTATAAAATAATTAAAGGTAAGAATAAACTTGTTAAAGATTTGAAAAAAGATGTTAAAGATGCAGATTTTGTTTATTTGGCTACTGACCCTGATAGAGAGGGAGAGGCGATAAGTTGGCATTTATATGATACTTTGGGATTAAAAGAAGATAATTATAATAGAATTGTTTTTAATGAGATTACTAAAAAGGCCGTAATAGACTCTTTTGGTAAAGCTAGAAAGATTGATGATGATTTAGTTAAATCACAAGAGACGAGAAGAATATTAGATCGAATTATTGGATTTAGACTTAGTAAACTTATGCAATCAAAAACTGGTGGTAAGTCTGCTGGCAGAGTTCAATCGGTGGCTCTTAAACTTATTGTAGATAGAGAAAGAGAAATTGAGGCATTTATTCCAGAAGATTATTTTGAAATTGAAGCTTTCTTTAATGATTTTACTGCCAAACTAGATACTTATAATCATAAAAAAATTGAAATTAAGAAAGAAGCTGAAGCTAAGGAAATACTTGGTAAATTATCGAAAGCATTTAAAATAGAATCGGTAGAAAAAAAAGAAAAACTTAAAAAGAGTAAATTTCCTTTTATTACGAGTACACTTCAGCAGGAGGCATCAACTAAATTAGGTTTTACTTCGAAGAAGACAATGATGATTGCTCAAAAATTATATGAAGGTATTAGTTTGAGTGATGAAACTGTTGGACTTATATCGTATATGAGAACTGATTCGGTTAGATTATCTGATGAGTTTGTAAGTGATACTTATTCTTATATTAAAGATAAATTTGGTAGTGAATATGTTGGATATGTTAAAAAAAGTAAAAAAACTGAAAATGTTCAAGATGCTCATGAAGCTATTAGACCTACTTCAATTAGGAGAGAACCTGATAAGATTAAAGAATATTTAACTAATGATGAATATAAACTTTATAAACTTATTTATTATAGAGCGCTTGCTTCACTTATGAAGGATGCTAAAGTAGAGGCGACAATGGTTATTCTTGATAATAATAATTATCAGTTTAAGGCAACTGGGCAAGTACTTATTTTTGATGGCTATTTAAAGGTATATAATGTTTATGAGGACTCAGAAGATACGATATTACCTGACTTTGATAATTATAATAGTAATGTAATAGCCGCAAATGATATTGAGTATAGTGCTCATACGACGAAACCTCCTGCTAGATATACTGAAAGCAAACTTATTAAAGAGATGGAAGAACTTGGAATAGGAAGACCTTCTACTTATGCTAAAACTATTGATACGATCAAAGAACGAGGTTATGTTACGGTAGTTGATAAGAAATTTGTACCAACGGATATTGGAATAGAAACAACTGATAAATTACAAGAATTTTTTAAAGATATTATTAATGTTGAATATACAAAAAATATGGAAGATGATTTGGATAAGATAGCAGATGGTAATTTGGAATGGAATAAATTACTTGATGAATTTTATAAAGAATTTGAACCGAAAGTAGAGGTTGCTTTCAAGGAAATGGAAAAGAAAGCTCCTGTTGAAATCGGTGAATTATGTCCTAATTGTGGAAATCCTCTTGTTATTAAACAGAGTAGATATGGTAAATTTATAGCTTGTTCTAATTATCCTACTTGTAAATATATCAAAAATGAAAAAGAAGAAAAGGAAATAAAAGAAATTATGTCTTGTCCTAAATGTGATGGTAAGGTAATTGAAAAGAAGACAAAAAAGGGTAAGATTTTTTATGGATGCTCTAATTATCCAAAATGTGATTTTGCAACGTGGGATAAACCTATTGATGCTAAATGTCCTAATTGTGATGGTATATTGACTATTAAGAAGGATAAAATTAAATGTATAAATTGTGAATATGAAAGAGATATGTAAAAAGAGCTTGTATGATTACACTCTTTTTTTCTTAATATTAATTTACATTTCAAAATATAAATGATATAATGAAGTAAATATTGATGTAGAGGGAGAGATTTTATGGATGCATGTACTAATCCTGATATTCTTAGAATTATTTATTTTATAAAAATACTTGTTGAGATTATTATGATTATAGTTCCTATAGGGCTTATAATAATGGGATTAATTGATTTTTCGAAATCAGTTGTCACTAACGATGAAAATGCTCGAAAGAAGAATTTAAATATATTTATTAAAAGAATAATATTTGCAGTACTATTGTTTGCTATGCCTTGGATTGTCAGAACATTCATGCATTTCTTATCGGTATCTGGATTTGATAGTGATTTTGTAACTTGCTATGAAAATGCTAATAGTGAAAAAATAAAAGAATTAGATGAAATTAGTAAGGCTGAAGAAGAGAAAGAGAAAGATAGTTCAAGTGGTGGCTCTGGTAATAATTCTGGTAGTACTTCAAATAATAATTCAAGTAATAGTTCGAATAATAGTGATACTAGTGTGAAAAATTATACTATCTTTATAGGAGACTCTAGAACGGTAGGAATGTGTCAGTCTGTTAGTATTGGTAGTAATGCTGATTGCACTATAGCAGAAGTTGGGAAGGGATATCAATGGCTTTCTTCTTCAGATATATTAGGAAAAATTAAAAGTAAACTTACAGAACATCCTAATAGTTATGTTGCTATTAATATGGGAGTTAATGATGTGGGAAATGTAAATAGTTATGCTAAATTATATAATGATTTGGCTAATACTTATTCTAAAGCTAAAATAGTTGCTATCTCAGTAAATCCAGTTAATGATAGTAAAGCTAAAAGCTATGGATATTATGTAACTGATAGTCAGGTTGTTAACTTTAATAATAGTTTGAAGAGTCAATTAAATAATAGTATTTATTACTGTGATGTATATTCTAAAATTATAAATAATTTTGATACTACTGACGGTCTTCATTATACTAATGATACTTATAAAAAGATATATGATGAAATAAGGAAATGCTTAAAATAATTTGATAAAATATATTAATATATGTTTTTATTACAAATTTAAATGGAAAGATTGAAATTTATTTATTTTTGTGTCATAATATATATTACTTTTTTTGAGAGGGGAATTTGATTATGGATAATAATATGAAAAAAGAAATAGCGGCTATTTTGAAAGATATGAAAAAAGATGTTAAACATTATGAATGCAATGAAAAAATTAATACTAAAGTTAAAAAAGCATTACTTGATTTAGAATTGCATCATAATACATCATGGGGTGTTGAAATTTATAGAAGAAATGAAGATAATTTAGATAGTACTGCTATTAAATATAGAGGTAATTCTATTAGCTATGAAGATATGTTTAATAAAGCTTATCGTTATGCTTGCTCTTTAAAAGAAATGGGATATGGTGTTGGAGATGAAATACCAGCATGTGTTTCTAATATTCCAGAATTTGTTTATTTGTTTTTGGCAGTTAGTTTTATTGGCGCTAAAATAAATGTTGTAGGAGATTGGTTTGATAAAGATTATTTGCTTTCTATTTTAAATAATACCGGTAGTAATTATATGTTTGTTTCTGATGATGTATATGAGAATATAAAAGATGTTATCGATAAATCTAATATAGATAATATTGTTCTTTTTTCGCTTACTGATTCTCTTCCTTTTGATAAAGATGGAAGTAGATATAATCCTTATTTAGTTATGGACAGTATGTTTTATGATTTTGTTAATAAGGTATTTGAATATAAGAATATAACTGATAAAGTAGTGCTAAACGTAGATGAATTTTTAAATATGGGAAATAAATATAATGGTAAAGTTATTGAAAATGTAGGATTAGATGATGAATTTGCTATTACTTATACTAGTGGTACTACAGATCCTGGTTGTCCAAAAGGAGTTCGTCATGCTAATAGAAGTTATATTACTTTATCGAGATTTAAAGAAAGTGATGTATCAGGTATGCCAAGTATGAGAAATCTTACTGTTCTTGCTCATATTCCTACTTATACGCATATGGAACTTTCTTGTGCTATTTCTGATACTTTATACGAAAGATGTACTCTTACTATGGAACCTTTTTACAATATTGAATTTTTTATTTATTCATTACTTATTAATAAACCTAATTTTGTTCCAGCTTCAGCGGGTTTTTGGACTAATTTATGTAAGAAATTAAATTATGATGATAGATTTAAGAATATTAATATGCCATACTTAATGTTGCCAACGGTAACAGGGGAAGCTTGTTCAAGTGGCGAAGAGAAATTTTTCAATTATACTTCTAGAAAACATAAATTTGGAGTTGATAAACTTCCATTTCCTTTATCTCCGGTTACTTTTTCGATTGGTGGAGGTACTTCTGAAAGTAGTGGTATTTTTGTAACTTTATTTAAGTCGTTACAAGAGAAAAAAATTAATTATTTAATTAAAAATAATTCTTTAGGATTAACACCACATAAATTTGCAGATATTGAAGTATTAGATGAAAATGGTGATTATTGTGATATTAATAAACCAGGTCTACTTGTAAATAATTCTCCATGTAGTATGATAGGATATACTAATGATAAGTTAAATGAAACTGTTTATGTTACTGATAAATATGGTAAAAAATGGGTTAATATGGGCACATATTCTTATAAATCAGATAGTTATGGTAGAATTAAAATGAAGGGTAGAATGGGAAGTAATATTTATTTGTCTTCTGGGGAAAAAATTCCTATGTATGAAATTGAAGATGTCATTGCAAAAGATACTAAAAATATAATGTCTACAAGTTTGGTTAAAATTTCAGATGATTGTTATATATGTCATTTTGAATTATTACCATATGCTAAATTTAATAGTGAAAAGGTGATTAGAAGTATAATTGGTCGTTTGGAAAATAGTTTTCCTTCTGAACTTTTGGAAATGTTATATTTAAGAGAGAGGGATTTTGACGAATCTTTTCCCATTGCTCCAAGTGGTAAAAGGGATAATAATAAACTTATAGAAGAAGGCTATACCGATAAATGTATTTCTTGTACTTATTATGTTAAAAATAGAAAAAACAAGAAAAATATAAAAAAACTAGTTAGATAATATATGTCAAATAATTCGTATTTTGTTATACGAATTATTTTTTAGTAGACTTTTTGTTGAAAATATGATAAAATTTTTTTGTAAATAGATAAGGGTGATATGGTAATTATGATGTATTATGTTATTTTGTGTACTATTGTTTTTTCGGCTACCTTGAATGTTATTTATTTTTCGAAAAAACATGTTAATTTAAGTGAAACGAAAATTTTTTCTACTTTATTATTTATAAATCTTATCGGTTTAATTCTTGAATTTTTATGTTCTTATGTTGGCTACAATTTTAGTACTAATGATTTACCTGCTCACGTTTTTACAAGGTTATATTTATTTTATTTAATGACATATTTGTTATATATGACATTATATATATATGCTGTATGTTATTCTTCTTGTAATTCTAATTATTACAAAAAGTTAGAAAAAATATCATATATTATTCTTTTATTTTGTTTGATAATAGACTTTCTTTTACCGCTTGAAACAGCAGCAGGATATGCTGTTGGGTTGTCTGTTGATTTTGTTTATGTATGTTCAACGATATGTATTTCTATATGGTTTATTCCTATTATTAAAAATAGAAAAAGAATTAATTTCAAAAAATTTATTCCATTATTTTGTTATGTTTTCTTGATTACCGTTATTGCTATTATACAAAAGAGTTATCCTCGTGTTACTTTAATTACAATAATGGAATTTCTTATAATATTTATTATGTATCATACTATTGAAAATCCTGATGTAAAAATACTTGATGAAGTCCATCATGCTAAAGAAAAAAGTGATAATGCTAATGAGGAAAAGACGATGTTCTTATATAATATGACCGGAGCT
>CAMEJC010000021.1 GCA_945919295.1 uncultured Mycoplasmatota bacterium | reverse complement strand
ATTTTTTAATGCATTTAATACTAACGATATAAAGACTAATATAATAATGCTCCTTTATATGAGCCTATAAAGTAGGATGAATTTCGTAAGTGCGAAATAAGAATAGCACCATAATAAACCCTTATGCAATAAGGATAAAGTTTATATTTTGGTGCCATCTTCTTATCCTGCTGATTCATAATTTTAAAAATTATGAATCATTTTAGGATGATGGACAAAACTTGCTATAGTAAATGACTTGACTCTTATATTTTAAGAGAGGTATCATCCAAGCAAAAGGAGATGATTTTTATGAATAAGGAGGATTATGAAATTAGGTAATATTATTAGGTGTGCAAATTTCATGCCAAGTAATATTACAAAAATTAAAACCATAGAATTAATTGGAGGTATTAAACTCTATGGTTAAATACAAAGTTAATTTGAAGTTTAAAGATACTTCTAAATCTTTAAATGAAATACTAACTGAAGTATTAAAAATTGAACTACAAAAGAAGATAAACATAACTTGCAATATATTAAAAAGAGAGCTACCATGTAATCATACTCATTATTCCCAAGTAGAAGGGAGTAGTAATTAATGGTAGGGAATAATAGTTTTAAAGTAGGACTTTATATAAGATTATCAAGAGATGATGGAAACATTGAATCAGATAGTATTATTAGTCAAAGAAGTCTACTTAATCAATATATCAAAGAGAACAACTATAATTTAATTGATGAATATGTAGATGATGGATATACTGGTACTAATTTTGATAGGCCAGCATTTAAAAGAATGATTAAAGATATTGATTTAGGCAAAATAAATATGATAATTACCAAAGATATGTCTAGATTAGGTAGAGATTATATTGGTACTGGTGAACTAATTGAAAAATACTTTCCAAATAATAACATTAGATATATTGCTATTAATGATGGAATTGATACATTTATAGATAACACTAATAATGATATCGCACCTTTTAAAGCCATAATGAATGATATGTATGCTAAAGATATTTCTAAAAAGGTTAAAACAAGTTTACATTCAAGAATGAAAGATGGTTTATATGTATCAGGAAGATGTCCTTTTGGGTATATGAAAGATCCAACTAACAAAAATCATTTAGTAGTGAATGTTGAACAAGCAGAAATTGTTAAATTAATATTTGATTTAGCACTTAAAGGTAATACCTATCACTATATAGCACAATATCTTACCGAAAGAAAAATAAAAACACCAGCATCTTATTATAATTATGTTTGGAATACTACATGCATAAACACAAATTGTATTTCACAAGAATATGGAGTATGGGTTGATACCACTATAAAATCAATTTTAACTAATCAAATATATGTCGGTGATACAGTTCAAGGTAAGACTAAAAAGATTAATTATAAGTTGAAAAAGACAGTAAAAAATAAACCAAACGATTTTATAATAGTTAAAAATACTCATGAAGCAATAATTGATAGAGATACATTTAATTATGTACAAACACTTTTACCTAAAAATGTTAAAAGACCAGAAAAGAAAAGATTTTATTTATTAGATGGACTTTTATATTGTGGAGATTGTAAACATAGAATAACAATAAGATACCAAAATAAAACAGGAAGAAGTTATACAACTTGTGATTATTATAGAACATATTCAAAATATCATGTATGTACCACTCATACAAATAATTATGAAGTATTAGAAAGTGTTATTTTAGATAACATAAGAGATGTATGTAAAAAATATTTAGATAAAAATAAAATTAAAGAATCTATTAGTAATATAGAATTTGAAGATAATACATTAAAAATAGGAAGACAAATTGAAAGTTTAGAAATAACTAATAATAAATTAATAGAAAGTCTAGATAAAACTTATATGGATAGGTTAAAAGAAATTATTGATGAAGAACAATACATAAGAGTAAGTGAAAATATTAAAACTGAAATAGATAATAATAAAAAGAATATTGATAATCTTAAAAATGAAAGTATAGAAACAAATAAAATAGATAATAAACAAATAGATAAATACATTAATGAATTTTTATCATTAGAAAAACCAACTAGAGAATTAATAGTTAATTTAGTAGAAAAAATCTATATCTATCAAGATAAGATGGTAGATATTATATTTACATTTAAAAATATTACATAAAAATTGTATCAGGTGACACTCTATACAAAATAGCAGCGGCTAATAACACTACAGTAGATGAAATAAAAGCCCTAAATAACCTAACCTCAAATAACTTATCCATTGGCCAATTACTAAAACTACCAAGTCCACTTACTCCTGAAACAACTTATACCGTAGAGAAAGGTGATTCCCTCTATGCTATTGCTAATAAATATAACACAACTGTCGATGCTTTAAAAAAAGCTAATAATCTAACAAGCAATATACTATCTATTGGTCAAGTTCTAAAAATACCTACCGCCCTTGAAACTGAAACAGGCATAACATACACTGTAAAAAGCGGTGACTCCCTCTATTCCATAGCAAGAGAGTATAACACTACAGTAGATGCTATCAAAAGCCTAAATAATCTCTCATCAAATTTACTAAGTATTGGTCAGGTCCTCAAAATACCTACCGGAGCCAGTCTTGAAACAACATATACAGTTCAAAAAGGCGATAGCCTATACTCCATAGCCAAGAAATTTAATACAACTGTTGCTACATTGAAAGAACTTAACAATTTAACTAGTAATTTACTAAGTATCGGTCAAATTCTAATCGTTCGTTAAATATAAAATAAACTATTACAAGAATTAATATCATTGTAATAGTTTATTTACATTTATTTAACAACTTCTTTATTACTCTTAATATCCATGACTATAGGTAAAATTATTGGTACTCTTCCAGTCTTATCAGACAAAATAGGCATAAGGCCATTAATCATTTCACTCTTCATATCATTAAAATTAAAGATTTTCTTTTTAAGTTCATTATTAATAATTTCCCCAGCCTTATTTTGAATCTCCTTAATCAAATCAGCATTCTCATTAACTAAGATATAACCTCTAGTAGTAATCGCTGGACTTCCAAGAAGTATCTTATTCTTAGTATCAATATTGGCAATAATAACCAAAATACCATTATTACTCATAAGAATTCTATCTTTAATAACAGCACTTCCAACATCACCAATTCGAGAACCATCGACATAAACTTCCCCAGCTTGTACTTTACCATCTCTAAATAGCTCATTCTTGCTTAAAGCAAGCACATCACCATTTTCAAGGACAAAAGTATTTTCTTTATTGACACCACACAGAATACCAAGATCAGCGTGCATCTTAAGCATTCTAAATTCACCATGATAAGGAACAAAATATTTAGGCTTAAATAGTCTTATCATTAGTTTAAGTTCATCTTGATTAGCATGACCAGATGAATGTATATCAGTCATAGAATTAGTAAATACTTTAACACCTTTTTTATAAAGTTTATTTATTGTCTTAGATACTGAAGCAGCATTACCAGGAATAGGAGAAGATGAGAAGATAACAACATCATTAGGCATTAGCGTAATCTGTCTATGACTGCCACTCGCAATACGAGATAAAGCAGCAAGTGGTTCTCCTTGACTTCCCGTACATAAAAGACATACTTCACTAGGTTTTAAATGATTAGCTTCTTCAGCAGTGATAATAATACTCTTATCTTTAAAATATCCACACTTAAGAGCAATATCTACCATGTTTTCCATACTTCTTCCAAATAAAGCAATCTTTCTATTATTCTTTTTACAAGTTTCAATAATATGTTTAATACGATATACATTCGAAGCAAAAGTAGCTAGAATAATACGATTATTTTTACAAGAAGAAAATATTTCACCTAAGTTTTCATCAACTACCGATTCACTAAGTGAAGTACCAGGAGATAGAGCATTAGTAGAGTCACTCATTAAAACAGAGACACCTTTTTCACCAATTCTAGCCATTTTATGTAAATTGGACATTGGACCAATAGGAGTCATGTCAAATTTAAAGTCTCCAGTCATCACAATCGTTCCGTTAGGAGTGCCAATAGCAAGTCCATGAGAATCAGGTATCGAGTGGGTTGTTCTAAAAAATTCAATATTAAAATATTTAGTTTTAATTACAGTATTTTCATCATAAACAATTAAATTTTTATAAATAATATTTCTTTCATCTAATTTTTTTTCAATAAGTTCTTTAGCATTAGCGGGAGCATAAATCTTTGGAATGTTGACTGTTTGTAAAAGAAAAGGAATACCTCCAATATGATCTTCATGTCCATGGGTAATAACTAAAGATTTAATTTTACTTTCATTTTCTTTTAAAAATGTATAGTCAGGTATAACATAGTCGATACCAAGAAGTTCATCATCAGGAAACATAACACCTGAATCGACAATAATTATTTCTGAATCATGCATGACAACATACATGTTCTTACCGACTTCACCAAGTCCCCCTAGGGGGATAATTTTTGTATTCATTAAATTCTCCTTTCATTAAATTTCTCGTTAAAAAATAAACTAAATAAATACAATAAAAAATTTAAAAGAATAACCACTGCCTAATCATTATACTACAAAAAAATAAAAAAAGCAAATAGATATTTTCGTTTTCTTTTTCCCTGCAAGCCTAAGGTCTTCCAGGGTTTTTGTAAGCCTAAAGTCTTACAAAAAAAACATTGTGTTTATAAATTTTATCTTGTAATAAAAGCCTAGATAATAGTTGACTTTTTTCAATTTATTATGTTATAATATAAATGTCTTGAGAAAGAGTGGCATAAAAATCCACTCTTTTATATATATTTAGAAAGGATAAAATATGAATATTGAAGAGAAAGTAAAAGAATTATTAGAAAAAGAAGTAGAAAAAAAAGGAGTAAGAATAGATTCTGTTAAATTAGAGAAAGAAGATAATAATTTCTTTTTAAGAATTGTCATCGACCGTGATGAAATAATTGATATTGACACATGTGTCGAAGTTACCAACATTATTAATCCTTTACTCGATGAAGCAGATTTAATCAAAGAATCTTACATATTAGATGTATCTACAAAGGAGAAAGGAAGATAAAAAATGAATCAAAAACAGATGAAAGAATTTATGAAAGCATTAAATTCAATTGTTGAAGAAAAAGGAATAGATCGTCAAATAGTAGTAGAAGCCATGGAACAAGCTATGGCAGCGGCTTACAAAAAAAATGAGGGAATAAGTAATGTCCAAGCAAAAGTTGATGATGTAACTGGAGATATTAGAATATATTCTTATAAGACAGTTGTTGAAGAAGTTACTAATCCTGAACTAGAAATTTCCTTAGAAGATGCCAAAGCTCAAGTAGAAGATATCGAACTTGGCGAAACTATTATTGATAAAGAACTACCACTTAAAGATTTTGGGCGAGTAGCAGCAGGAACTGCTAAACAAATTGTTGTACAAAGAATAAAAGAAGCCGAAAAACAAAGTATTTCTGAAGAGTTCAAAGATAAAGAAGGCGAGTTGATGGTAGGAACATTATCAAGGGAGGATCAAAATAATTATTTTGTTGATTTAGGAAGAAGTAGTGGTATACTTCCAAAAGACCAAATCATTCCTGGTGAAAAGTTAGAAATGGGGTCTTCAGTAAAGGTTTATGTCTCAAAATTAGAAATAGGACCTAAAGGACCATTCATTCTTTTATCGAGAAGTCATTATGGATTCTTAAAGAGATTACTAGAAATAGAAATACCAGAATTAAGTGATGGAACCGTTATGTTATATTCAGTAGCTAGAGATGCTGGAAGTAGAAGTAAAATAGCAGTATATACCGAATATAATAATGTAGATCCATTAGGAGCAGTAATCGGAGAAAAAGGAAGAAGAATAGCAAATGTTCTAAAAGAACTAAAAGGAGAAAAAATAGATGTCATTTTATATGATAAAGATCCTGTAAAATTTATAACTAACGCTCTAAGTCCTGCTAAAGAAGTAAAAGTAACCATTAAAAACGAAGATAAGAAAGAGGCATTAGCGGTAGTTAATGATAGTAATTTATCCCTAGCAATAGGTAAAAAAGGTCAAAATGTTAAGCTTGCCTCTCGACTTACTCACTATAAAATCGAAGTAAAGAGTGAAAATTCACTATTAGAATCAGAAAATAAAGAAATAGTAGAATAACAAGGTATAAATTATGAAGAAAATACCCCTTCGAAGATGTGTTGTAACTAAAGAGCAAATGCCCAAGAGTGAGTTACTTAGAATTGTTAGAGATAAAGAAAATAATGTCTTTGTCGATCAAACAGGAAAAGCTGGTGGTCGTGGTGCATATATTAAGAAAGATTTAAATGTACTAAATACTGCCCGTAGTAAAAAAATTTTAGAAAAAAATTTAGAGATATCTATTAAAGATGAATTATATGAGGAAATAGAGCAAATAATAAAAAATAATTAATAGGAGGTGATACATATGATGAATGTATCAGAATATGCAAGCGATGTAGGATTGTCAGTAAAAGAAATATTAGATTTATGTCAAAAATTAGAAATAAACATAACTTCTGAAGAAGATATGCTATCTGATGACGATATAATAATGTTAGACAATGAAATAGCCTCTTTTGAAGAAAATACTGAAGAATCTGAAAACACTAAAGAAATAGAATCTTCTGAAGATGAAGAATATTCTTACGATGAAGAAATCGAAGAAGTTGAAGAAAAAACAATCAAGAAAAGAAAACCAACTAAGAATATTGAATCTAAGAATGATTTTAAAGTCAAAAGAAAAGAAATGTACAAACATAAAGAAAAATTAAAATCAAATTTAGCTTCTGAAGAAGAAGATATAATTCTATACAAAGATAATATGACAGTAGCGGATTTAGCTTCTAGTCTTAATGTTAATCCTACACAGATAATTAAAAAAATCATGTCTTTAGGAATGATGGTAACAATTAATGGAAGCCTTGATTTTGATACTGCAGAATTAATTGTATCAGACTATAATAAAACTCTAAAAAAGGAAAGTACTAGAGATGAAGTAAATTTTGAAGGACTAGAAATAGTTGATAGAGAAGAAGATTTGCAAGAAAGACCACCAGTAGTAACAATAATGGGACATGTTGATCATGGAAAAACAACTCTTCTTGATACCATTAGAAAAACAAATGTAGCAAGTGGCGAAGCGGGCGGAATAACCCAAGCTATTGGAGCTTATCAAATTGAATACAAAAATAAAAAAATAACCTTTATCGATACTCCAGGACATGCAGCTTTTACAGAAATGAGAGCTAGAGGAGCATCAATTACCGATGTTGTAATTATTATCGTTGCCGCTGATGATGGAGTTATGCCACAGACTAAAGAGGCAATTGACCATGCTAAAGCTGCCGGTGTTCCTATCATAGTAGCGGTCAATAAAATAGATAAACCAACTGCCAATGTTGAAAAAGTTTTAACCGAAATGTCTCAAAATGGTATTCAACCAGAAGCTTGGGGTGGAGATGTTATGTTTGTTAATATCTCAGCAGCAACTGGCGAAGGAATAGATGATTTGTTAGAAAGAATATTATTACTTAGTGAAATGGCAGAGTTAAAAGCAAATCCTAATAGATATGCTAGTGGAACAGTAATCGAATCTAAAATCGATAAAAACTCTGGAGTAATAACTAATATTTTGATTCAAAATGGTACATTAAGATTAGGAGATCCAATTGTTGTCGGAACAACTTCTGGAAAAGTAAGAACTCTCAAAAATGATAAAGGAGAAAACTTAGTTGAAGCACTACCTTCGATGCCAGTATCGATAACTGGATTATCTGAAAGTCCATCTGCTGGAGATAAATTCATGGCTTTTGAAAGTGAAAAGAAGGCAAAAGCCATTGCCGAAGAAAGAAAAGCAATTGCTAACGAAAAGAAAAACAAACCAAAGATAGCAGTATCTTTAGATGATTTATTTAATAGAGTTAAAGACGGCGAAAAAGAAATTAATATTATCTTAAAAGCTGATGTCAAAGGAAGCGAAGAAGCCGTTAAAAATTCATTATTAAAATTAGATGTCGAAGGAATAAAAATAAATGTCATAAGAAGTGGCATTGGCAATATATCAGAGAGTGATATTTCATTAGCGGAAGCTTCTGATGCCATTATCATTGGCTTTAATATTAGACCAGACCATAAAACATCCGAAATAGCTAAAGATAAAGGAATAGATATTAGATTATATGATATCATCTATAAAGTTGTTGAAGAAATGGAAGCTGCTTTAAAAGGAAAACTAGAGCCTGTTTATGAAGAACAAGTTTTAGGAACTGCGGAAGTAAGAAAAATATTTAAATTTTCTAAAGTTGGAACTATCGCTGGTTCTTATGTAACTAGTGGTACTATTAAAAGATCCGCTAAAGCAAGAATAATAAGAGATGGTGTTGTTGTTAATGACAGTACTATCGCTTCTCTAGCAAGAGAAAAAGATCAAGTCAAAGAAGTAAAACAAGGATTAGAATGTGGAATTACTATTGAAAACTTTAACGATATCAAAGAAAAAGATGTCATTGAAGCATATGAGTTAGTAGAAATAAGAAAGTAGGTAATAAAATGGCATATTTTTCGGATGGAACATCTAAAACAGAAAAGGGAAAAGGCAATAGTTCCACTATTTCAAGAAAAAAAGAATTTAAAATAATTGCTAATCAAATATTTGTTGAGAAGAGAGAAAAAAAACAAAATTATGTTAATTATAAAAGACAAAGCATGTACTCTATCACTAATCAAGGAATAATATCCAGATTTATTAATAAAGTAGTAGTTAATATAAAAGAATTAACCGAAGAAGAAATTTCGGCATATCAAAAAGGATACTACGAAGAAGGGAATCGATTATTAATTATTATGATTGATTTCCATAAAATACCAGAACGGATTCTTATTGGCCTTGAAAATAAAAATATAACTCCAGAAGAACTTCTTAAGAGTACTGGATATAAAGATGCTTTTGATAATAATATTATCTTTGAATCACTTCCTATAGAAATACAGCAAAATCAATTTTATCAAAAAGGATATACTCAAGGATATGAAGAAAAAAAACAATCATCCAAAAATAGAAGATAAAAATATAAAAGAGAGTAGGTAATAGAATGAAGTCAAATTATGAACCAAAGAATGTCATACCACAGAAATATAGAAATAATCCAGATAGACGCAGACCATTAAGAGCAAATTTGGATTCAATAGAACAACAAAAGAAAGTAGAAGAAATGGCTAAAAAGAATTTTGAGCATTATGGTAACAATAGAACAGTTGTTGAAGAAGGAACAAAAAACAGATTAGAGGCTCTTCCCTATAATTTGCCAGAAAAGTATGTATTAGAAAAGGATAAGACATCTTTTTATTATGGTTATTATGAAAAAGGAACTAGAACAATAAATGCCCAAATTAAAATTTTGTCGCCAGAAAGATTAGAAGCAATTGGTAAAAACGATGCTCTTGATGATAATATTATTTTTGAACAGTTACCAGAGGAAATAAAAAATAATCCATTTTATTTGAGTGGATACAATATTGGCTATAACGAAAAAAAAACAAAAGGGAAAGGAAGATGATAATATGAGTAAAAAAACTGGAATATCAGTAAAATATGTTATCAATCAACAAGAATTTGATAGAAAAATAGCATATAAATCACAAACAAATAGAACACCATCTATAGAAAAACCATTTAGTAAAGAATTATATGAAAAAGGGAAAAAAGCCTATTTTGATGAATATTTCTATGGAATATCATTAGAAAACCAAAACTTAGAAAAAATCGGATCGTTTGATGATCCTAGAAATACAGTTCAATTTCAAAAAGGATATCAAAGAGGTATGCAAATCGTAAGTTTTAATGATGATAAAATGATACCCGAAGAGTATCGAAATAGTATGATAAATAAGCATAGATAAGGAGAATTACTATGAGTATAAAATTAGATAGATTAGGACATATATTTACTGAAGAAATCTCTAAAATAATAAATGAAGAAGTAAAAGATGAAGATATTAATTTTGTTACCATAACAGCGGTAGATATATCAAGTGATTTATCATATGCTAAAGTATATTTTACAAACTTAATTGATAAGGACCGCGATAAGGTAACTAAAGCTTTAAACAAAGCTAGTGGTTTTATCAGAGGTAAACTATTTGATACTGTTGAAATAAGAAAAATGCCAGAATTAACTTTTGTATATGATGAATCAATTGCTTATGGTAATAAAATAGAAAAAATAATTGAAGATATCAATCAGGAGGAAAAATAATGAACAATATTATTAGCGAAATACAAAAAAGCAATAATATTGTTTTACTATGTCATAGAAATCCCGATGGAGATGCCATTGGTAGTACACTGGCTCTATACCATGCTTTGATAAAATTAGATAAAGAAGTGGATATCATAATCAATGATGTTCCTGAAAGATTTACCTTTATTGAAGGATATAATCAAATCAAAAATAGTTCTAATAAAGAATACAACTTAGGAGTAATATTGGATACCGCTAATATTGATAGAGTAAATAATCCTGGCAATATTTTAGAAAATATTGAAAGAACTATCGTCATCGACCATCATATAAGTAACACCAAATATGGGGACGTAAATTATGTTGATGAGTCTCCTGCATGTTGTCAGATCATATACAATTTAATTAAAGATATGAATATAGAAATAGATAATCAAATAGGAGTTCCTCTAGTTACGGGACTTTTAACCGATACTGGAGGTTTTGCTCATTCTAATGTTACGGATGAAACCTTTTTAGTAGCAGCTTCTTTAAGTAAAGTAGTAAATGTTTCAGATATTTATAAGAAAGTATTAGGAACTATTACCAAAAGTCAATTCAAACTAAAACAGAAAACTATGGATAATTTAGAGTTTTATGAAAATGGTCAGGTTGCCTTTTCTTATATCACATCTAAAGATATCGAACAATTAGGAGCAACTTATGATGAATGTGACATTCTAGTAAATATTGGAAGAGAAATAGAAGGTGTTGAAATATCAATTTTTGCAAGAATTTATCCTGAAGAAATAAGAGTTTCATTAAGATCATCTAATGTCGATGTATGTTCTATTGCTCAAGTATTTGGTTGTGGTGGACATATCAATGCTGCAGGTATAACTACAAGTATGGATTTTGACACTTTAAAAGAAAAAATAATAAAGGAAGCAGGTAAAAAGATTAATGAATGGAATTTTAGTAGTAGACAAGCCTAAAGGCTATACCAGTAGAGATATCGTTAATCTCGTTTCAAAAAAATTTAATACCAAAAAAGTGGGCCATACAGGAACATTAGACCCTATAGCCACAGGTGTATTAGTTATACCTATTGGCAATGCCCTCAAAGTATCAGAATTATTAACATCAGAAAAAAAAGAATATATAGCCAGAGTAATTTTAGGTTATGAAACCGATATGTTAGATATTACTGGTACTATCATCAAAAAGAACAAACCAAAGGTCACAAAGCAAGAAATAATCGAAGTATTAAAACAATTTATTGGTATACAAAAACAACAAGTACCCATGTATTCTGCTGTAAAAATAAATGGAAAGAAGTTATATGAATATGCTAGAAGTAATATTAAAGTAACTCCACCTACTAAAACAATTGAAGTCTATTCCCTTACCTTGATAGATGAGCCAATAAAAGTAGATAACACAATCGAATTTAGCATCAAGTGTGAAGTAAGTAAAGGAACATATATTCGAAGCCTAATTAGAGATATAGGTTATAAATTAGGAACTTATGGCACTATGAAAGAATTAAAAAGAATAAAGCAAGGTATTTTTACCATAAATGATGCCTATTCTCTTGAAGATATTCAAAAAGATCATTATAAATTAATAACAATAAAAAAATCACTTCCTAATATCAAAGTAACAGTATTAGACAATAATACATTAAAAAAAGTCAAAAATGGTCAAGTATTAGACACATTCTTTGAAGAAGAAATGTCTTTACTTGTAAATAAAGAAGGAAAAGAAATAGCTATCTATAAACAAATTCCAGGTAATAAAGTAAAACCATATAAAATGATTGAGGTGTAGTATGAATAAAATAAAAGTAATGAATGAACTTTTAGCAAACAAAATAGCAGCGGGCGAAGTCGTAGAAAAAGTCGTTTCCATAGTCAAAGAGTTAGTGGAAAATTCTGTTGATGCCAAGGCAAGTAATATCAAAGTTGATTTAAAAGAGGCTGGATTAAGAGAAATTATAGTCACAGACGACGGTATCGGTATGGAAAAAGAAGACGCCGTTTTAGCATTTCAACGACATGCTACAAGTAAATTATACACTGATGATGATTTATTTTCCATTCATTCATTAGGATTTCGTGGTGAGGCACTTCCTTCAATCGCGGCTGTTTCTGATGTTGAACTAAAAACTTGTCAAAACGATATTGGAACTTTAATTCATATCAAAGGTGGCAAAATAATTGAAAATAAAAATAGTGAAGCTAGAGAAGGAACCACTATCAAAGTAACAAACTTATTCTTTAATACACCTGCTAGATTAAAACATTTATCAAGTCCTTATACAGAACTAGCAAATGTTGTCGAATATATAAACAAGATGGCTCTTTCTTATCCAAATATTAAATTTAAATTAACTAATGATGAAAGAGAAATATTAAATACCGATGGTTCAGGTAATTTATTAAAAGTAATAAGATCAATTTATGGATTAGATATTGCCAAAAAAATGCTTGAAATAAATAGCTCAAATAATGATTACGAAATATCGGGTTATATATCACTTCCCGAAGTAAATCGCTCTAGTAGAAATCACATGACTGTCCTAGTAAATGGAAGAGTAGTCCGCAATCAAATCCTAAACAAAGTAATAAATGACTCATATTCATCCTTTAAAGAAGATAGTAGGTATCCCATCGTAGTACTCAAAATAAATACCGACCCTTCACTAATTGACGTTAATATTCATCCATCTAAGCAAGATATTAAATTTAGTAATTTTGAAGATTTAAAAACACTTATATCAACAACAATTGTGGATACAATCAAAACTAAATTACTAATTCCTAAAATAGAAGTAAAAGAAGAAATAGTCAATAAATATGAAAATTTATCTCTTAATCTAGAAAGAAATAGTATTTCTGATGTTGAAACTAATAATAACATTAAAACCAAATTAACCAATTTAGTAAACTTTAATTATGAACCAAATAATGAATTAGATATCGAAAATGAAAGAGAAGAATATATTGAAGAAATATCTCCTCAGAAACTACCAGAACTATATCCAATAGGACTAGCTCTAGGAACTTATATTGTTTGTGAGAATGAGAAAGGAATATACCTAATTGACCAACATGCTGCTCAAGAACGAATAAATTATGAGAAAAATTCTTATCTATTATCTCATCCTAATAATGATATCATATCACCATTAATTCCTATCATTATAGAATTCCCAGTAGGTGAATTTATTATCATAAGTGAAAATTTAGATATTTTAACATTATTAAATATTAAAATCGAACCATTTGGTAGTAACTCGTTTAGAGTAGTATCACATCCAACTTGGTTTCCTAAAGGTCATGAAGAAGAAATCATAAGAAGAATACTAGAAGAAATAAAAGATAAGAAAAAAGATTTCAATCTTGCTAAGTTTAATGATAGTCTTGCCAAACTCATAAGTTGTAAAATGAGTGTCAAAGCCAATACTAGAATTACCAAAGAAGCTCAAGAAGAAATAATAAATGAACTAAGAAAATGTAACAATCCTTTCAATTGTCCCCATGGAAGACCTACAATTATTCATTTTACAATTTATGAATTAGAAAAAATGTTTAAAAGAAGTATTTGACATAACGATATATTCATGGTATTATAACAAGCACGAGGTGATAAAATGTCATACGAAGCAGATACTATGCGAAGTTTAACAGCAGCTTTAAGATCATCAGAAGGATTAAAATACAACATCAAAAAATTAAACGAAAATATCGAAGTAATCAAATATTTAGCAAATGAAATTCAAAGGGCTAATGAGTTAAAAGAAATTGAATTAGGAATAAGAAATATCCAAGATTATTCCTTTAGTAACCCTAAAACTAAAAGAAGATAATAAAAATCTTCTTTTCTTTAAAAAGGAGTATATGTATGAATAAAGTTATTGTTATAACTGGTCCAACTGCTGTTGGTAAAACCAAACTATCAATAGAAATAGCCAAAAAATACAATGGTGAAATAATAAATGCTGATGCCGTTCAAGTATATAAAGGCTTAGATATTGGATCTGCTAAAGTAACCGAAGAAGAAAAAGAAAATATTCCTCATCATTTATTCGATATTAAAGAAGTTGATGAAGAATATACTATTTATCATTATCAACAAGATGCTAGAAGGGTAATAGAAGATATTCAAAAGAGAGGTAAAACTCCTATTCTTGTTGGAGGTACAGGTCTCTATATAAAATCAGCTCTCTATGATTATAAATTATCTGAAGAAAAAGAATCAGAAATGTATGAAGACTTAACAACCGAAGAATTATATAATAATCTTCTAAAAGTAGATAAAGATATTATAATCGATAAAAATAATCGACATAGATTAATTAGAGCTTTAAACTATTATAAAGAAAATAATGAATCTATTAACAATAATAAAACTAATAAACTATTGTATAATACCATATTTATTGGCCTTACTACTGATAGAAAAGAATTATATAATAGAATAAATAAGAGAGTAGATACCATGATGAAAAATGGATTACTAGAAGAAGTAAAATCATTTTATGATAAAGGTATCAAAACTAAACCATTATTAAATGGAATTGGCTATAAAGAATTATATAAATATCTAGAGGGCAATTATACTTATGAAGAAGCTGTTGAAAAAATAAAGCAAAATTCAAGACATTATGCTAAAAGGCAATATACCTTTTTTAATCATCAATTACCAGTAACATGGTTTGAAACAGATTTCAATGATTTTAACAATACCATAAAAAAAGTAAGTGATTATATCAAAAATAATTAACTTATTTTTTATTTAATGAGTGTAGATTATTATTTGACATAAAAAATTTAATATATATTTTAAAATAAAAAAATATGTGATATAATTAAGTTAGCAACATAGGAAGTGCAATCATTTATAGGAGGTGAAATTATGGCAAAATTTTGTACAAATTGTGGTAATGAATTAGACGATAGAGCAGTTTTATGTCCAAAATGTGGTATTTCTCAAAATCAACAAGTTGAAACAAATAATAATTCATCAAAAAACAGTATGTCAGTAGCAGGATTTATTTTATCATTTATTTTTCCTTTACTAGGATTAATATTCTCAATAATTGGATTAAATAAATCAAAACAAACAAATACTGGAAGAGGCTTAAGTATTGCAGGTATAATTATTTCGTCTGTAATAATGGTTATTTCAACAATTATAATTTCTGTGTCAATAGTATCAGTTAATGATGCTATACAAAAAGCTCAAGAACAAGCTAATAGTTACAATGATTATGATTACAATGATTATTATTACAATGATTATGATTACAATAATTATGAATAAATATAATAAAGTAATATTTAAAAAGTATAAAGATTATACAATCCTTATACTTTTTTTTTCAAAAAATTATTAAGTTCTATTAAATTCTTCTTACCCATAATAATATCACTAATCAAATCAATAATAGGCATTTCAATTTCTTTATCCTTAAGTAATTTTTTAATAGAATTAAGAGTATATAAACCTTCAATCGTCGAACTATCAATATATTGCTTAATCTCTTGCCTTTCTCTTTCTTCTCCAATCATTTTACCTAAAGTATAATTTCTGCTCTTAGATGAACTACAAGTAAGTAAAATATCACCAATACCTGCAAAAGAAAGAACTGTCTCTTCCTTTCCGCCCAAACTTTTAATAAGAAATTTAATATCTTTAATAACCTCTGTCATAAATAGTGATTTTGTTGATTCAGGATATTTCATCCCTTCTAACATTCCCGCTGCTATAGCAAAGACATTTTTAATCGAACCACATATCTCTGTACCAATAATATCATCAGTTATCTGTATTTTTACATAATCATTTTCCATGGCCTTAAGTATTATATCACCAGCTAATTTGCTTTTAGTAGCAAGAGTTAAACCAACAGGAACCTCTTTAACCATATCTTCTGCAAAAGTACCACCTGAAATAACTGCTATATTATCTGTTTTAATATATTGACTAACCACATCATCCATAAAAAGACAAGAATTATTCTCAATACCCTTTGAAGCAATACATATGATTTGTTCTTCTTTAAAATACTTATTAAGTTCCTTACATACATTACGAACAAATTCAGAAGGTACTGCTATTACAATAATATCAGCATCCATAACAACTAATTTCATATCAGTAGTAATAACAAAATCATCTGGAATAATATAATCTATTTTATTACTCTTATGATTTGTAAGAAGTAAATTAACTTCTTTCTCACTATTACTCCATATTTTTATTTTGTGGCCATTATTATCAAAAACACTAGCCATTGCCATACCATAAGCTCCAGCTCCTAAAATACCAATTTTCATTTAATTATCATCTTCTTTCCTATTCCAATATCAAAGTACCCACTAGGAGTTTCAAATACTTTTCTAACTCCCTTTTTAGGCCATATAATTTTATTATTTGGTAAATTTTTATAGTAGAATAATATAATATTATTATTATCACACATAATAACATCAATATTACATTTCATAAAAAAAGTATGAATACTATTACATTTATCAAATAAAAGTGCATTATCAATATTCTTTTCAAACATAAATCCCTTAAATCTACTATAAAAAGTTTTACATTCAATAAGTTCTATTTCTTTTTTACCATCCGATAATTTCATTCTATCACCATAAATTAATTATATAAATAAAAGTCTAAAAAGGCAAGTAGTAACTTGATAAAATAATAGGTTTATGTTAATATATATGTGGAGGAATAAAAAATGAATAGAAAAGGATTTACTTTAATTGAATTACTTGCAGTAATTGTTGTTCTAGCTCTTATTCTAGTAATAACATTTCCCAATTTAACAAATGTCTTTAAAAATAGTAAACTAAAAAATGAACAAATTTTTGTTGATAGACTTTCTCAAACAATTGACAGTTATGTATCTCTAAATAGTGATCAAATTACTTTTGAAGATTGTGGAACAGGAACTAAAACTGGAACAAGCGAAACTGTTAGTATATATAAAGGCACTATTACAGTGCAAAATATTATCAATGATAAACTTATAACTGCAGAAGATTATATAAATCCCGGCAATAAAGATTATATTAATCCTGATACAAATAAAAAAGGTTGTAACTCTGATGCAATAATAGAAGTTTATCGTGATTCCGATTATGTCTATTGTCATAAAATGAAATTATCCGAATTAAAATGCTTAAGTGATACCTTTAAAAGTCAAAAAGATTTAAACGAAAATAGGGATTATACTGATGATTATGTTATTGATACTTGCGTTTGGGAGAAACAATGATAGAAGTAATCATTTTATCAATAATCTTTTTATTAATTGATCAAGTATCTAAATTATTAGTCATAAAATCACTATCTATAAATAATAGCATTGAAGTAATTAAGAACCTTTTTTATATAACATATACCAATAACGATGGAGCAGCTTTTAGTATTCTAACCGGGAAAAGAATATTTTTAATAGTAGTGGCCATTGCAATAATTATCATATTATTTTATTATATTAAGAAAAACAAAATAGAGAAAAAGCTAGATATTTTAGCCTTTTCCCTCATTATCGGAGGTTCCTTAGGTAATCTAATCGATCGAATTATAAGAGGAGTTGTTATAGATTTTTTTGATGTCAAAATATTTGACTATAACTTTCCTATATTCAATGTTGCTGATAGTTTTATTGTAATTGGAACATTCCTTCTTTTAATAACTATAGCTAGAAAGGATAAACATAATGAAGATAGAAAATAACGATATTGGAAAAAGAATAGATAAATATTTAGGCGAGACAACTGATTATACCAGAAGTAAAATCCAAAAAATGATTGAAAATGGTAATATTCTCGTAAATAATAATAAAGTAAAATCAAGTTATACTCTAAAAGAAAATGATAATGTTGAAGTAACCGATTATGTTGAAGAAACAGATATCTTACCAGAAAATATTCCTCTTGATATCTATTATGAAGATAATGATTTAATAGTAGTAAATAAACCAAGTGGTATGGTAGTTCATCCTGCTCCAGGTAATTATAGTGGTACTTTAGTTAATGCTCTCATGTATCACACTAATAATTTAAGCACCGTAAACAGTAGTATTAGACCTGGAATAGTTCATAGAATTGATGCAGATACCTCGGGATTATTACTTGTTGCTAAAAATGATAAATCCCATAATCTACTTGCAGAAGCTATTCAAAAAAAAGAAGTAGTAAGAGAATATATTGCCTTGGTTGATGGTGTAATAAATGAAGATACCGCTACTATTGACGCTCCAATCGGTAGAGATGTAAATAATCGAAAGAAAATGTGTGTAACTGGAAGCAATTCCAAAGAAGCTATAACTCATATTAGAGTTTTAGAGCGTTACAAAAATGCAACTTTAATAAGATGTAAACTAGAGACGGGAAGAACTCATCAAATTAGAGTACATTTAAGTTATATTGGACACCCAGTTATAAATGATCCTGTATATAACAGCAAGAAACTAATTGATAAAGACTTTGGCCAAATGCTTCATGCTGAAAAATTAGGTTTTGTTCATCCAACCACTAAAGAATATATGGAATTTACTGCCCCAGTGCCTGCTAAATTTAATGAAATTTTAAAAATATATAAGGCAAAATAAAATGAAGAAGTTTTTAAAAGAAAACTATCAACTGCTAATAATATGGTTAATATTTATAACAATAGCCTTCACCTTATATCTAACAACAAATAAAATATTTTATTTGTTAAATTTTTCATATATAGGTACAGCATTAGCCCTAGGAGTAGGATTATATACTCATCATGTAAAATATGCTAGAAATGTATGTCAATTTGCTATAGGACTATATATGTTAGTTTATTTAGGAATAATAAATAACGAAAATATGCAAATAGAAGGATTCTGGTATTATCTATTTTTAGGAGTATTTGAAGCAGCTGTTATACATTATCTAGTAGCTAAAATATTAGGACCATTATTCTTTGGTAGGGGATGGTGCGGTTATGCCTGTTGGACAGGAATGGTTTTAGACCTACTACCATATAAAAATCCTAAATATCCAAGAAAAAAACATGGTTATATAAGATATATAATGTTTATCATATCTTTTCTTTTAGTAGGTGCCTTATTCTTATTCAAAGTAGGTAATCTAGAAAAAATAATGTTATATTTCTTTATCATAGGAAATGTTTTATACTATTTAGTAGGAGTGTCATTAGCTTTAATTCTAAAAGATAATAGAGCCTTCTGTAAATATATCTGTCCTATAACAGTATTCTTAAAACCAGCTAGTTATTTTTCTGTAATACGCGTAAAATGTGATAAAGAAAAATGTATTAATTGCGGAAAATGTCAAAGAAATTGTCCAATGAATGTCGATATGACAGATAATAAAAGAACAAGAAAAAATGGAACCGAATGTATACTATGTATGAAATGCATTGAAGAATGCCCTAGGAAAGCATTACACTTATAATAATTGAATAAAAATCTCTTTAAGTATTCATAATGAGTATGAAAGGAGATTTTTTATATGTCACGCCATAAAGTAGAAATAACTGGTGTGAATACTGCGAATATTAAAGTATTAACTAATGAAGAAATGTTAGAATTATTTGATAAAATAAAAAAAGGAGATCCTTTTGCCAGAGAAGATTTAATAAATGGTAATTTAAAATTAGTCCTAAGTATTTTAAGAAAATTTAATGGTAAAGTAGATAACTTAGATGATTTATTCCAAGTAGGATGTTTAGGATTAGTTAAAGCCATTGATAACTTTGACACATCTTACGATGTTAAACTATCAACTTATGCTTGTCCTATGATTGAAGGAGAAATAAAACGATATTTAAGAGATAACAATACCATTAGAATATCAAGAAGTATTAAAGACTTAGCATATAAAACTCTAAAATTAAAAGAGGAATTATCAGTAAGTGGCAGAGAACCAACCAATAAAGAAGTAGCGGATCATCTTGGAGTAACAGAATATGATATCACTACTGCTCTCGATTCCTTAAGAGAACCAGTAAGTATGTATGAACCAATATATAATGATGGGGGTGATACCATTTATTTGTATGACCAGATTGCTAACAAAGAAGAAGAATATGGTTTAGATAGTAGATTAGCTCTTGATAGGGCTATGAAAAATCTTAAAGAAAGAGAAGTTAATATTCTAAAAGAAAGATTTCTTATCGGTAAAACACAAATGGAAATAGCAGAAGAACTTGGTATATCACAAGCTCAAATTTCAAGGATTGAAAAAAATGCTATCAATAATATCAAAAAATATATAAAATAACATATAATTTAATAGGTGATATAAATGAGATTATCAGATCTTCAAACCAAAGAAATAATAAATATGTCTACTGGTAAAAGATTAGGATTAATAATCGATGTTATAATAGATAACAATGGTCATATAAAATCACTAATTTTAGAAGATAGGAAAGGAAAAAGATTTACTGGTCGTGAAGAATATGAATTAGATTGGAAACAAATAGCTAAAATAGGAGATGACATAATTTTAATAAAAGATAAATATCAAGATG
>CAMEJC010000020.1 GCA_945919295.1 uncultured Mycoplasmatota bacterium | reverse complement strand
ATAGTAGTACTTTAGATGTTTGGGGTTATGGTAAATATGGGGCTCCAACATATGTATATGATGGTTATATTATAATGGATTCTGAGACTACTGTTTTTAGTAGTGAATATATGACAATATTAGTTAAATTTCCTGAAAACACTTTCAATACTAGTGTTACTTTAGATAAATCATTTAATGATTATTATGAGATGGCTGAAGAGGGAGCGATTCATTATTCTAGTGATGATACCAATTTTTCTAATGAAGATAGAATCGATGATGTGAGAGTTGTTCATTATCCAAGTCATCATATTGATTTCTTTGATATAATAGGTTGTATTATTGGTATTTTACTTTCAATTATATTATCTATTAATATTTCTGAAAATATTAGTAATAAAACTAAATATGGTACTTATATACTTATTTTTGGTAAAACAGGGAAAAAAACAAGTACTGCTCCTTTTTATAGAGAATTACCATACAAGATGGATGAGTTATCAAAAGGATTTTGGATTGCAAGTCAATATGATTTAATATCTAAACATACTGATTATCTTGGAGCAATATTACTAAAGTGGTTAAAACTTGGTAATATTAGTATTCAAAAAAAAGAAAAAAGTGCCTTACTTGGTGATAAAGAAGAGACTTCTATTATATTTAATAATTGTTCTAATTTAGATAACTTAGAATTAAAATTATATAATATGATGTACAAAGCTAGTGGTGATGGTATCTTAGAGAAGAATGAATTTGAAAAGTGGTGTAAAAGGAATTACAGTAAGATTTTTAAATGGTTTAATAATGTAATAGACGCTGAAACTGAAAAATTAATTTTGAGTGGTAGTATTATAAAAAAAGGAATTGGTAAGAAGTGTCTTGTTAAGCCTAATATGCTAGAAGAAGCTAAAAAGATGGCGGGGCTTAAGAAATTTTTAAAAGACTTTTCAAATATTAAAGATCGAAGTGCTATTGAAGTTAACCTATGGCAAGAATATTTGATGTTTGCTCAAATATTTGGTATTGCTAAGCAAGTCATGAAAGAATTTAAAAAATTATATCCAGAAGTTATTACTGAAGAAGTAAGTAGTAATATTAATTTTATTAATGTTGTCTCTTGCGATGTAATAAATAGTGCAGTTCCCGCTAGAGTGCGTAACAGAAGTTACGTTTCTGATAGTTATGTTTCTGATGCTGGAGGAGGTTATTCTTCTGGAGGAGGTGGCTTTTCTTCCGGTGGAGGAGGCGGTGGCTCCTTCGGTGGAGGAGGCGGTGGCGGTGGCTTCCGCTGATGTATATTTATTTAATGGTACTGAATATCCTATTGAAATAATTAGAAAAAATAATAAAAATACTTATATTAGAGTTAAGGATAATAAAGTGGTAGTTACAACTAATTATTTGGTTAGTAATAAAAAAATTGAAGAATTAATAAACAATAATAAAGATTTTATTAATAAAGCACTTACTAAAAATAAAGAAAAAAATGAAGATACATCCTTTAAATTATTTGGAAATACTTATGATATTATATATGGTTTTCCAGATACACAGATAGATGGTAATAAAATATATACTAAAGATGAAAAAACTCTAGATAAATATTTAGCTAATCATATATATAATATTTATTTAGATAGATTAAATTACTGGTATAATATATTCGAGGAGAAGATACCATCTCCCAATTTAAAGATTAGAAAAATGACAAGTAGATGGGGAGTATGTAATTTAAAAAATAAGAATGTTACTTTGAATTTAGAATTATCTAAATATGATACTAGTGCTTTAGATTATGTTATTGTCCATGAATTATCGCATTTTATCTATCCTAACCATTCAAAAGATTTTTGGACTTTAGTAGGAAAGTATTACCCTAAATATAAAGAGGTAAGAAAATATCTTAGAACTTCAGTTTGAGGAATAGATAATAGTCTATTCTTTTTCTATGTTGATAAATGTGATTAAATGTTTGCTATATAAAAATAATATAATCTATTATAAATAAGGGCTTTATAAAAGAAATAAAAAATAGTCAAAAATATCATTGATTATTATTAATATCTCATATATAATGTATACGTGTTTAATGCCTAAAAGTGTTCTCTTCTTTTGAAACTTGTTACTGTTTATGTTTTGACTATTCTAGTTATTCCTTTTTTATGTAAGTTTAACCGTAGATAAAAAACGGAGCACTTCCTCGAAAGTGCTCCATACACAAAACTGGAGAGAACACCTTGATAAAATAGGTGTTATCCACATTTTTAATATGGATAAATTTCTCTTTCCATATACATTGCATATTTTTTTTTTATTTAAAAGTCAATAATTTTATTGAAAGAAAATAGAATTTCTTATATAATTAAATTGGAGGAATTATTATGATTATAACTTCTGTTAACAATGATAGAATAAAGAATATATGTAGATTAAAAGAAAAAAAATATAGAGATATTACTAATACTTTTCTTATTGAAGGAGAACATTTAGTAAAAGAGGCATATAAAAAAAAATTACTAAAAGAAATATATATTTTAGATGGTAATAATATTTCTTTTGATATAGATACTTTTTATGTAAGTAAGGAAGTAATGAAAAAAATTTCTAGTACTGATAGTATTTGTAATGTTGTAGGAGTATGTTATAAGAAAAAAGAAGAAAACTTAGGTAATAGATTACTTATATTGGATAATATTCAAGATCCAGGTAATTTGGGTACTATTATTAGGTCTTCTAAAGCATTTAATATTGATACGATAATAATTAGTCCTAATACTGTAGATATATATAATAGTAAAGTATTAAGATCTACTCAAGGTATGATATTTCATATAAATATTATGGTAAGAGATTTAGAATCTTTTATTAATAATATTAAGCAAGATAATTATAAGATATATGGAACTAAAGTAGATGGAGGAATTAATGTTAAAGATATTGATATACCTTGTAAATATGCTTTAGTTATAGGTAATGAAGGTAATGGTATGTCTGTAAATATAAGTAATTTATGTGATGAAAATTTATATATAAAAATGAATAATGAGGTAGAAAGTTTGAATGCTGCGGTTGCTACTTCGATACTTCTATATGAAATGGATGATAGATATGAATTTAATTAAAATAGGTAAGATAGTTAATACTCATGGTATTAAGGGGGAACTTAGATTACTATCAAAATTTCCTTATAAAGATAAGGTTTTTATTAAAGGGATGATAATATATATTGATAAAGATAGTAAAGAGGTAATTAATAGTTATCGAAAACATAAAAACTTTGATATGATTACTTTAGAAGGATATAACAATATTAATGAAGTATTAAAATATAAAGGTAAAAATGTGTATGTAGATAGTAATGATATTAAATTAGATAATGATAAGTATTTAGATGAGGAATTGATTGGACTTTCTGTTATATATGAAAATATGGAGAGGGGAATTATTACTAATATCGAAAGATATGATAAAACAGTATTATTTAATATTAAAGGAAAAACACAAGAATATTTAATTCCATATAATGATAATTTAATTGATAATATAGATATGAAAAATAAAAAAATATTTATTAAAGATATAAAGGGGTTATTTGATTAACCTCTTTTTAATATAAATATTTTTAAAATATAAGTTTACTTTTGTTCTTTAATATATTATAATAAAAAAAGAGAAAACTTATAATTGGTGGTGCTTATTATGATTATTGATGTTCTTACTTTGTTTCCTAATATGTATGATAATTTTTTAACTGAGTCTATTATTAAAAGGGCAATAGATGATAAAAAAGTTAAAGTAAACATTCATAATATTAGGGATTATACAGTTTATAATAACAAACAAGTAGATGATTATCCTTTTGGTGGTGGGGGTGGCATGATATTAATGTGTGATCCTATCTTTAGGGCAATAGATGATTTAAAGAAAGAAGATAGTATTGTTATTATGATGACTCCTTCTGGTAAAGTATTTAAGCAAAGTATAGCTTATGATTTGTCTAAAAATAAGCATTTAATTATTTTATGTGGTCATTATGAAGGTTTTGATGAAAGAATTAAATCAATTGTTGATTTGGAATTATCAATTGGTGATTATGTTTTAACGGGTGGTGAACTTCCTTCGATGGTAGTTATGGATTCGGTAATTAGACTTATAGATGGAGTGATAAATGAAAATTCACTTATGACAGAGAGTTTTAATGATGGATTACTTGATTATCCTAATTATACTAAACCAGCAGAATATAGAGGAATGAAAGTACCGGAAGTATTGTTAAGTGGACATCATCAAAATATTGCTAAATATAGACATGAAGAACGAGTACGTTTAACGAAAGAAAATAGGCCAGATTTATTAGGGGGTAATTATGAGTAATTATTTTATTAGTAAAGATAATAAAACAGGAGAAATAGTATATTTAGAATACGATAAAAATGGATATAAAGTAACTCCTAAAACTAAGAAAAAAGATGCTATTGAAGTAAATAAAATAGTCTTTGTATCTCCTGAACTTACGGAAAAGTTACTTAAGAAGAAGATAAATAGCAAAATATCTAAATTACTTTTAGAACTTAATACTTATGATGATGAAGATGATGATAGTGATGGTACCAGAATAAGAGATAAAGTTAAGGAAGCTGAAAGATTAAAATTAAATATTATTAATAAATATCAAATGTATTTAGGTAAGAGCTATTGTACTTTATCTTTAGAGAAGTTACAAATTATTATTAATGGATATCGATCAAGATTATATTCAATTAGAAAGAAGAAAGAAAAAGAAATATTTATAGAAATGTTTAAAAATACAGAAATGACAGAGGAAAAAGAAAAAAAAGGTAAAGGTAGGTAAAATATTTATGAAGTTATTAGATGGTAAAGAAGTAAAATTAAAGATGTTAGATGATTTAAAGAAAGATGTTGATGCACTTGATTGTAAGCTTGGACTTACTGTTATTCAGGTAGGGGAAGATTCCGCTAGTACGGTATATGTTGGCCAAAAAAATAAAATGGCCTCTAATATGGGATTTAATTTTAATCATGTTAAACTTTCAGAAAATGTAACTGAAGAGGAAATTCTTACATTAATTAATAAATTAAATAATGATGATATGGTTGATGGTATTTTGGTACAAATGCCAATACCGCATCATTTAGATGCGAAGAAGATTCAGAATGCTATTTCGCCATATAAAGATGTCGACGGTTTAACAGATATAAATATGGGTAAATTATCTCATAATGTTCCTTCATTAGTACCATGCACACCGATGGGAATTGTAGATTTACTTGACTACTATCAAATAGATATTGAAGGTAAAAATGTTGTGATAGTAGGAAGAAGTGATTTAGTTGGAAAGCCACTAGCTGCTTTAATGATTAATCGAAATGCCACTGTTACTTTATGTCATTCCAAGACTAAAGATTTAAGACATTATACTAAAAATGCTGATATTTTAGTAGCGGCTTTAGGAAAGGCTAAGACTTTTAAGAAAGAGGATATTAAAGAGGGAAGTATTATAATCGATGTTGGTATCAATAGGCTTGAAGATGGAAAACTTTATGGTGATGTTGACTTTGATGATGTTAAAGATAGGGTGAGTTATATTACTCCGGTTCCTGGTGGTGTTGGACAAATGACGGTAGCAGAACTTGGTTATAATACTTATAAGGCACATATGTTAAGATGTAATAATAAGTAAATACATGCAAGTATTTGCTTTTTTTTGTGTTTTGTGCTATGATATATGTACTTTTAAGGGGGAAATTATATGTATTTATATGATTGTAATGGTAAAAGGATTAAATATGATACTACTGATAAACTAGGTGAAGGATTAATTTATAGTGATGTTTATAAAATATCTGATGAAGTTTGTCTTAAAGTTTTTAAGACAATTAGTGATGATATTAATTTTGATGTTCTTTCATTAATAAAAGATTTAGAACTTTCACATTTTTATATTATTTATGATTTTCTTTTTAATAAAACTGGTAAATTTAATGGTTATACAATGAAGTATTATCCTGGTAAAACAATTGATATTCTTACGATGCCTACTTCTTATACATTAGATAATTTTAGTAGTATATATAATTCTATTTTAAAACTTACAGATAATGGTATAGTAGTTAGTGATTTACATTCAGGCAATGTTATAACTGATGAGAATAATATAACGGTAATAGATGCTGATTTATACTATAAATTATGCTTTATAGATAAAATTAAGTTACAGTATAAAAATATTTCAGCTTTAATTTATTTGTTTAAAGACTTATATTTTGAGTCTTTAGATGAATTTCATAAAGATTGTGATGTAAATGCTTGTGTTTCTACTATTAGGAATTTGTTTGAACCAATGAATGCTTTAAATATTGATAAAGTATATAAAAAACTTACTAGATATAAATATCCTATTGATTATATTAAAAGTAGATAATTTTATGATAAATTATCTGCTTTTTATTTAAGATATTTACTTTTGATAGTTAATATGGGATAATATAGATGGTGGTTAAATGAAAGAGTATATATTATTAATACCTAATAGTATAAGTGAGAATATTATTGAAAAGGTAAGAAAAACTTATTATAATTATAATATTAAATTTATGTCTCTTGATGAGTTTATTAAAAGATATACTTTTTCTTATGATAATGAAACTATTTATCATATTATGAAAAAATATAATATTAAGTATAGTAGTGCTTTGGTATATTTGAATAATTTATATTATATTAGTGATAAATTAGATAATGAGAAAATGAATAAATTAAAAGAAATTAAAGAATATTTAGATGATAATAATTTACTTATATATGATAAATATTTTAGAAAATATGTAAAAGATAAAGAAATTTATATATATGGATATGATTATATTAATAAGTATTATAGTAGTATACTTAATGGTTTGAATTATAAAGTAATAGATGTTGATACTAGGAAATATGAGATAGATAAAATATATTATAGTGATGATATTACTGATGAAGTTATATTTGTTGCTAGTAAGATATGTGAGTTAATAAAAAATGGTATTGATACTTCTAATATTAAGTTAGTTTGTAGTAGTGAATATGATTTTATTATTGATAGAGTATTTAAACTATATGGTATTAATGTTAATAGAAAGATAAGTATTTATTCAGTATATGAGGTAAAGAGAATACTAGATAATTTAAATGATATAGATAATATAATAGATAGTATTAAGAATATTGATATTAGAAATAAGATTATTAATGTTATTAATAATTATAGTTTTATTGCTAATAAAGAAGATGTTCGTGAACTTATTATTCATGATTTTAAGAATACTTATTTAGATAGTTATGAAGAGGGAATTAATGTTATTTCACTTGATGATTATATTGATGATAATGATTATGTTTTCTTACTTGGTTTTAATAAAGAGAATATACCAAGATTATATAAAGATAATGATTATTTTACGGATAAGGAAAAAGAAATATTAGGCTTTGATACGAGTATTTATCTTAATAGTAGGAAGAGAGAGAGTACGATTAAGAGAATACACAGTATTAAGAATTTATTTATTAGTTATAAATTATTTGATGCTATTAATAATTATATTAAGAGTGATTTGTTAGATAATGTTATGGAAGAGATGATTATTAATAATAATTATAGTAATTCTAATATGATTAATAAAATTCTTCTTACTGAGAAGTTAGATAATTTAGTTAAATATAATATTATGGAAGATGATATTAATTTACTTTATTCTAATTATCAAGATATTGATTATATGAAGTATAGTAATAAATATAATAGAATTGATAAATATAAGTTATATAAATATTTAGATGATAAATTGGTACTAGCTTATACTTCTTTTGATAATTATAATAGATGTAAATTTAAATATTATTTAAATAATATTTTAAAGATTAATGTAATAAGAGATGATTTTTCTATTATTATTGGTAATGTTTGTCACTATGTACTATCACAGATAGATAATGAAGATTTTGATACGAGAAGATATTTTGATGAATATTTAAGTAATGAAAGAGATTTTACTAGTAGAGAGTTATTTTTCTTAGATAATATTAAAGAAGAAATGGTATTTATTATTGATACAATAAGAAAACAACTTGGATATACTTCTTTTGATAAGAAAATGTATGAAGAGAAGGTTTATGTAAGCAAAGATAAGAATATTAAAGTTACTTTTATGGGGATTATTGATAAAGTATTATATAAAGAAGAAGATGATATTACTTATTTAGCTGTTATTGATTATAAGACAGGTAATACTAATATTAAACTTGATAATATGGAATATGGTATTGGTATGCAACTACCGATATATTTATATTTGACATCGAATATGAAATTTAAGAATATAGAGGTAGTAGGTTTTTATCTTCAAAAACTCTTAAGTACTAACTTAGATAATACTAAAGATTATATAACTGCTAGAGAGAATAATCTTAAGTTAGAGGGATATTCAATTAATAATCCTAGTATTTTATCAAAATTTGATAAGACTTATAATGACTCTAAATTAATTAAATCGATGAAAACTAGTAAAAATGGTTTCTATAGTTATAGTAAAGTTCTAGATAAAGAAGAAATAGACAATATTATTACTTCTACTGATGAGATGATTGATAAAGTTATTGATAATATTTTAGAAGCAGATTTTAGTATTAATCCTAAAGTAATTGATGGGGAAAATATTAGTTGTAAGTTTTGTGAATATAGAGATATTTGTTTTAGAAGAGAAAATGATATTGTATATATAAATAGAAATGAGGAGGAAGAAAATGTGTAAATATAATGATATTAACATTTATAGGGGTACAGTAATGAAAATAGAAAATGGTCTTCCGAAGGTTATAGATGAAAACGAACAGTTATATTTTGATGATATTGATGATATTTTTTATGGATTTAATAGTTATGGAAATAATGGCGATAATAAAATAACTCCTGTTCAAGCTGTGTCTTATTTAGCTGATTTAGATGGTAATATTTTTAATAGAGATGAATATGAAAGATATTTGAAAGTATATAAAAATGGGATTTTACATTATGGGGATATTAGTGATTTTAAAGAAGGTGATTTTTTTGTTTTATCGTCTTCTCTTCACCATGATGAAGAGGCAGAAAAACATGCTTATGAAATGGGTTTTAGACCTAAACCAAGGAGGTAGTTAGTATGCCAAAATGGACGAAAGAACAAGAAGAAGCTATATACACCAGTGGTAGTAATATTATAGTATCAGCAGGAGCGGGATCTGGGAAAACAGCCGTTCTAACGGAAAGAGTATTAGAGAAAATTAAAAATGGTGTTTCACTATCTAATTTACTTATTTTAACTTTTACTAAGATGGCTGCTTCGGAAATGAAAGAGAGAATTGGTGATAAATTAAAAAAAGAAGGTTTAACTGAGGAACTATCTCTTTTAGATACAGCAGATATTACGACTTTTGATGCATATGCTTTGTCGTTAGTTAAGAAATATCATTATTATCTTAATGTTTCTAAAGATATTTCGGTTATTGATTCTTCAGTAATAGAATTATATAAAAGAGAGGTTCTAAATGATATATTTGAAGATTTATATAATAAAAAAGATAAAGAATTTTTAGATTTGATTTATGAGTATTCGTTAAAAGATGATAGAGAGATATTTAATTTTATTATAAATATTAATAGTAAACTTGATTTAAAAACTAATAAACAAGAATATTTAGATAATTATATTATGAATAAATATAATGAAGATAATATTGATAGAGATATTGATCTTTATACTGAAGAAATATTTAAATTAATTGATAAGATAAGGAATAATTTGGAATATGTTGATGACTCTGATTATTTAGATAAGTTATATAGTGTTCTTAATCCTCTTTTTAGTAGTAGAACTTATGATGAAGTAAAGATAAACTTGGATTTTAAGATGCCAGTAGCAAGAGGTGTAAGTGATATTTCTAAAGAATACAAAGAGAAGATATCTTCTTTACTTAAAGAAATTAAAGAATTATGTAGTTATTCTTCTTCTATTGACATTAAAAAGGGTATATTAAAGACGGAAAAATATGTTAAGATAATTATTGATATTATTAAAGAGTTAGATAGAAGAGTTTATGAATATAAGTGTAGTTATGATTATTTTGAATATGCTGATATTGCTAATTTAGCTATTAAACTTGTTAGAGAAAATAAGATTGTAAGAGATGAAATTAAAAATAATTTAAATGAGATTTTAATAGATGAGTATCAGGATACTAATGATATTCAAGAAGAATTTATTTCTTATATAGCAAATAATAATGTCTATATGGTTGGTGATATTAAGCAGTCTATTTATCGATTTAGAAATGCTAACCCTTATATATTTAAAAATAAATATGATAAATATAGTATAGGTGACGGGGGAGTAAAAATTGATTTAAATAAAAACTTTCGAAGTCGAGAAGAAGTTATTGATAATATTAATTTGATGTTTAATAAACTTATGGATAATGAATTAGGAGGAGCTTCTTACTCTTTATCACATCAAATGATTTTTGGCAATATGATGTATACTGGTGATGGTGATAATCATCAAAATAATAATTTTGAAGTATATAGTTATCTTAATGATACTAATTTTAAAAAAGAAGAAGTTGAAGCCTTTATTATTGCTCATGATATTAAAGAGAAGATTAAAAATAAATATCAAGTTTTTGGTAAGGATACTAATTGTAATCGTGATATTAAATATGGTGATTTTGTTATTTTAATGGATAATAGTAAGAATTTTGAATTATTTAAAAAGATACTTGAATATGAAGGCATTCCTACTTCTATAATGAAATCTAGTAATTTAACTGATGGTGAGGTAATAGTAGTAATTAAAAATATTGTTAATTTTATTATTAAGATTAATGAAAATAAAATAGATAATGAATTTAAGAGATTATTTATGTCTCTTGGTAGAAGTTTTCTATTTAATATTTATGATGATATTTTATTTGATTATTTTTTAAATAATAATTTTTATGATAGTGAAATTTATAAGATTACGAAAGAGATTAGTGATGATATTTATAATATTTCTCTAGATGAATTAATTGATATTATTATTGATAGATATGATTTTTATAATAAATTAATATTAATTGGAGATTATAAAGCTAATATACTTAGAATAGATAAATTAAAAGAAATTACTAGTAATCTAATCAATTTAAATTATAGTATATATGATTATCAAAAGTATTTAGATAATATTATTTTAAATAATATGAAAATTGAATACAAAGTTAATGAAAATAGTACTAATACTGTTAAGATTATGACGATTCATGCTTCGAAAGGACTTGAATTTAATATCTGCTACTTCGTATGTTTGTATAATAGATTTAATATTAGAGAAGCAATAAGTAAATTTTCTTATGATAATAGGTATGGTATTATTATTCCTTATAAGGATGATTTTATATATAATACTATCTATCATAATCTTAGTTATAAGGATTATGTTAAAGAAAATATTAGTGAAAGAATAAGGTTATTTTATGTGGCACTTACTCGTGCTAAAGAGAAGATGATCTTTATACTACCTAGTAATGATTTTAATAAAGAAATTACTAGTGATGGGGTTATTGATATTAGCATTAGAAGTAAATATAATTCTTTTGCTAGTATTATGTATTCTTTAGAACCATTGATGAAAGATTATTATAAAAATATTGATTTATCTAATGTTAATCTTACTCGTAATTATAATTTAATTAGAAATGATAATTATGATAAGAAGTTAAAGATTGTTAATAATAAGATAGAAGTTGAAGAGGTAAATATTAAAGGAAAAATTAAAGAGGATAAGTCTTTCTCAAAGAAAAATAATAATCTCATATCTTTAGAAGAAAAAAGAAAATTGGATTATGGTAAGAAATTGCACGAAATACTTGAACTTACTGATTTTAATAATATTGATTATGAAGGATTATCTTCAAAAGAAAGAGAAGTTATAGATAATTTTATTAAAAAAATTGATATTAATAATGCTAATGTATATAAAGAGTATGAATTTATTTATACTGAAGATAATACTTTGTATCATGGCATTATTGATTTGATGCTTGAGTATTCTGATAATATTAAAATTATTGATTATAAGCTTAAAAATATTAGTGATAATGAGTATTTAAAGCAATTAAATGGATATAAAACTTATATTGAAAAGACTTTTAAGAAGAAAACTAGTATTTATTTATATTCTATAATAGATAATGTTTTAGAGGAAATTTTATAATTATAAATAAAAGTAGTGAATAATCTTTCTATTTATGTTATAATTAGATAGAAAGATTTATGCCAGATTAGTTTAGTGGTAGAACAAGGCCCTCGTAATGCTTAGACGTAAGTTCGATTCTTACATTTGGCACCATATTTGATTGTTACTAAAACCTTATAATTCGAATCTTATTATATTTGATTAATATTTTTGGAGGAAATTATGAAGAGAATAATTTTATTTATATTGATATTGTTTTTAAGTGGGTGTTCAATAAAAGATAAGGATAATGTACAAACTTTAGAACAGGAAGATAAAGTAGAGATAAAAGAAGAAGAAAAGTATGTGGATGATAATCCTATTAAACTTGGTATCTTTTTAGCAGATAATAATTATATTAATAAGGAAGTGATTAAAGATACTTATTATGCTAACTTTGAAAGTGGGGTAGATATTGCTTCTTTTGAAGTATTCTTTACTGATGAAGAAGTTATTAATGGTAGTAATTTTAAAAATACTTGGAATAAATACTATGATAATTATACTAATATTGAAAATTATAAAATAGGATATAATATTAAATTTATACTCAGTGATGGTACTAATTTTGAAGGTAATTTTTTAGAGCCTGATAATTATAAATTTGCTGATTACTTTTATGTTTATTTATATGATGATGTCCACCAAGAAGATGGTACTTTTTATAGTCATTTAGAAAGTGTAAATGATAATACTTTAATTACTTCAATTAAGTTATATGCTGTAGGTGAGATAGATAGTGTGGAAAATATTATTTTATCGGTATTTACATATGATGATGAAGATGATTTTGATAGTGATGGTAATTATCGTGGAAATTCAAGATATGCAATTAGAATAAAAAGAAAATAACAAGATTTTAATTCTTGTTATTTTTCGTTTAACTCTTTTAAAAAATCCTTTCCCATATGCATTATAACCAGTTCTACTTCTTTTTGATCATCAAGTCCAATATAATAACTTTCACCATCTGCTTCAGTAATGGTTTTTCTTAAACATATATCTTCGGGATCATTTATATTAGAAAACATGGTATATTTAATATTATTAATTACGATTTCTTTTATAATTACATATTCAATTCCATCATCTAAAACAATTGTTTTCATTTTATTTTCCTTTCTGTACTGTATTTAAATCTTTTACGACATTTTCACCATTTTTGTAGGCTTCAAATATTTCTGCTTCAGCATAATTTTCAAAAACAAGCATATCCGGGTGTTGTTCATTTACTTTACCGTTTTCAACAGTGAAATAACCATGATCTGCACAATAGTGGTCCCAATCTTGATATTTAGTTAGACCATCACTAGAAGTTATTGATTTTGCTAACCATAGTGATGCAGCAGGATCATTACTTTTAGCATCGTTTATAGCTTCATAGTAGGCATATGCTTCACCAGCATTAGGATCGACAAGCCCAAGTTTGTTATAATCATCTTGTTCAAGTCCATCATTTACATAAGCATTTCCTTTATCATCGAGAGTGATTATTCCAACTTCGGCAAGATTTTCTTCAGCTTTTTCAACGGCAGCATTAATAGCAACATTTTTAAGACTGATATTTTCAATACTATTTTTTACATGTACTGCTAATCCAAGAGCTATAGCAATTGATATAGTAAGTGGAATTATTTTTTTAAAGTAGAAAGTTTTTCCCCAATGTATGTTACTATTATTAGTTTTAGCGCTTTTTTCTTTGGTTTTATGTTCTTCTCCAGTACTTTTCTTTGCAATTTCTTCAAATCTTTGATGGGCTTTTGCAATTTCTTCTTCTTTTAGGGCATCATTAATTTCTTTTTGGGTAAAAGTTGAATATCTTGGATCGGGATTATTTTGTTCCGGCGCTTTAGTAGTAGTATAATCAGAAATATTTACTATTTTTCCATCTTTTGGTGGCGTTTCATCTATTGTAAAAAATTCAATTGGGATATCGTTTTTTTCTCTTTTTTTATTATTTACAATATCAAAAAATAATTCTTGGTAGTTTAAATCAGGATGTTTATTATTATTATTATTATTATTATTTTCCATTATTGTTACCTCCTATAATACAAATATATATTAAAATGATTGTAAAGTCAATAAATGTTGACATTATTTACATTTTTTGAGGAATACTTTTATTTGTATTTTATTTTGTTCTTTATAAGAAAAGTGCTTTTTTAGTCTAAAAAAAAGTAGTGACCTGAATATCATAGACCACTACGAAAATTATCTTAAAGATTTAGTCTTATAGTATTTTTATTATTTTACTTTTACTTTATTTATATTACTTATATTTATTTCTTTGATAATATTGTTTATTTCACCATTATTATAAGCTTCTAGTAATTCTTTTTTGCTTTGATCGTCAAATGCTTTTATACTTGGATTTCCTTCGCTAGTTAGTAATCCTTGTTGTTCATAGAAGTTATTCCAATCTGTATATCTTTGATTACCATTATCATAACTCATCATTGTAGCTAAATAATTTGTTTCTTCGGGATCAGCTTTTAATTTTTCAAATACTTTTTTATATGCATATGCTTCTCCAATGGAAGGATCTGATATTTCTATATTTTGGTAATCCTCTTCTGTTAGATTTTTGTTAATTGTTATGCTGCCATCATCTTCAATTGTAATTATGCCTACTTGTTGTAAGTTTTTTGTGGCATCTTTCACTACAATAGAAATAGCAGCGGTAACTTTTCCATCATTACTTATTCCTTTTAGTGTATTAGTTAGCATGCTTATAGCAATAGGAAATGTTATTATTACAGGTAATACTTTCTTATAGAAAAATGTTTTGTTTAATTTTGAATTTTTTTTAATATTTTCTTTGTTTATTTTTACTTTACTCGTACTTTTTGTAATTATTCTTTCTCTGTCTGTTACATTGTTTGTTCTTTTTATGTTATTGTTATCAATAATTTCGTGTAATTCTTTCATTTTTTCGAGAGTGATATTTTTCTTTTTAATTTTCATTTTTATCTCCTTGTGTAATGTATATATTTAAATTTACTTAGGTATACACTTTATAGTCATAAATATAAGATTAATATTTTACTTTCTTTTTTTAAAACTTTGTTTATCAGAAAATTTAATTTTGCTGTTTTCTATTTTTTCGATAAATTTATATCCTTCAGTAAAACTAAGCATTTCTTCTAGATATTCTAATCTGTTTTCTAAAAGTGGAGTAACTTGTTTTCTCGTATTAATAAATACTTTTAAGGTGTCATCTTTTAGACTTGTATATATATATTCTTCTTTAATTAGTATTTTTAAGGCTTCGAAGAATGCTTTTGTATTGTATGTTTCTAGTATTCTATTATATTCATTATTATTTATTTTACATTGAATGAACTCATTTAGAATATTACAATTAAATGATTTATATTCTTTTATTTTTAGTATTGCGATAAATATTTTTAAAAAATCAGTTTGAGTGAAAGTATCTTGCTTCTCATCACTTTCGATGTATGTTGCTCCAAAAGCTTTTATAACATCTTTTTTATTTGGCATACAATTATAACAACAATAATATGGATCTATTCTATGATTTAAATAATTGATGTATTCAACTTCCCACATCTGTTCATCAGATATTTCTTTTCCACATGAGCAACAGAGAGTGGGCATGCTTACATATACACTTTTTATATCTTTTATTCTTCTATTCTCCATTATCTTCATTTCCTTTCTATAATAATTATATTTTTGCTTGCTGAAATATTATATACTTTATGCTTAGCTATGTCAAGTATAAAGACTATTGGATATATCCAATAGTCTTTATTTTAGTACTAATTTATTATCTATTAAATCTATGGTAATGGTATCATTATATTTTATGTGATTATTTATAATGGCTTCAGCTATTAATGTTTCAATATTTCTTTGGACAAATCGTTTGATTGGTCTTGCTCCATATTTTTCATCATAAGATGAATTTATAATATACTCTTTAGCAGTATTTGTAATGTTTAGATGAAGATTTTTATCTTTAAGTCTATATTCAATATCTTTGATAATTTTATCTAAGATATTAGATATTACATCTTTAGAAAGGGAATTAAAGATAATTATTTCATCAATTCTATTTATAAATTCTGGTTTGAAAGTACTTTTTAATTCATTCATTACTAGTTCATGGGAATTTGAAGTATCTTCTAGAATATATTCACTACCTAAGTTAGAAGTCATAATAATAATAGTATTTTTAAAGTCTACAGTTCTTCCTTGTCCATCAGTTATTCTTCCATCATCTAATATTTGTAATAAAACATTAAAGATATCACGATGAGCTTTTTCTATTTCATCAAAAAGAATAATGGAGTAGGGATTTCTCCTTACTGCTTCGGTAAGTTGGCCACCTTCATCGTAGCCGACATATCCTGGAGGAGCTCCAATTAATCTTGCTACAGAATGACTTTCCATATATTCGGACATATCTATCCTTATCATGTGTCTTTCATCATCAAATAGTTCATAAGCTAAAGTTCTAGCCACTTCAGTTTTACCGACACCAGTTGGGCCTAAAAAGATAAAGGAACCGATAGGTCTATTTGGATCTTTAATACCTGCTCTTGCACGAATTATAGCTTGTGTAACTAAATGAATAGCAGAATCTTGTCCTTTGACTCTCTTTTTCATATTTTCTTCGAGATGAAGAAGTTTTTCTCTTTCACCTCCAACTAACTTTGATATTGGAATATTGGTCCATTTTGATATAATAGCGGCAATTGATTCTTCATCGACAGTATCTGATAAGATATCAGATTTATTCTTTTTTTCTAATTCTTCTAGTTCTCTTTCAAGCTTAGGAATAGTACCATGTCTTAGTTTGGCTGCTGATTCTAAATCATAATTGTTTTCGGCTGTCTCTAGTGAGAAATTAGCATTATCAATTTCTTCTTTCTTTTTACTTATTAGAGTATTGATATTTTTTTCTTCTTCCCATTTAGTACGTAAATCTCTTTCTCTTTCTTTTAAATTAGTTAATTCTTTATCAATATCATTTACTCTATTTTTAGATATATCATCTTTTTCTTTTTTTAAAGCTTCTTTTTCTACTTCTAATCTCATGATATTTCTTTCTAAATTGTCAAGTTCAGTTGGGACTGATTCCATTTGAACTTTAATAGTAGCGGCAGCTTCATCGATTAGATCGATGGCTTTATCAGGTAGAAATCTATCAGTAATATATCTATCAGATAGAGTGGCAGCAGCAATTAAAGCTTTATCTTTAATAGTAACACCATGGAAAACTTCAAATTTTGATTTAAGACCTCTTAAGATAGTAATAGTATCTAGAACAGTGGGTTCTTTTACTAATACTTTTTGAAATCTTCTTTCTAAGGCAGCATCTTTTTCAATATATTTTCGATACTCATTTAGAGTAGTAGCACCGATACAGTGTATTTCACCACGGGCAAGCATTGGTTTTAACATATTACCAGCATCCATAGCACCTTCGATGGCACCTGCTCCAACAATCATATGAATTTCGTCGATAAACATAATGATATTGCCTTCGGATTCTTTTACTTCTTTTAGTACTGCTTTTAATCTTTCTTCAAATTCACCACGATATTTAGCGCCGGCGACTAAAGCACCCATATCTAGTTCCCAAATTGTTTTATCTTTAAGGCTATTTGGCACATCGCCTTTGATTATTCTAGTTGCTAAACCTTCTACAATAGCGGTTTTTCCAACACCTGGTTCACCAATTAAAACAGGATTATTTTTAGTTTTTCGCGATAAAATTCTAGTAATTGATCTTATTTCATCATCACGACCAATAACTGGATCTATTTTACCATCTTTGGCAGCTTTTGTAATATCACGGCCATATTTTTCAAGTGGTTTTTGTAAATTTTCTTCATAAGGATTATTCATATTCATAATTTTTCACCTTCCTTTTTAATAATACAAATGTATTATACTACAACAATTAGCAATTGTCAATATAGATTGCTAAAATATTTTGCCTATTTATTATTTATGCAATTACATATAAAATATTCATTTTTATTTTGTTTTTATATATACAAATGTTTAAAATTATTGTATAATTGTTATGTTATTTACTTATTTAAAAGTTTAATGATAATTAATAGAAGGGAGAAAAACATAAAAAATATAATTAGTGAATTTAAAACTTTTATAGAAAGAGGAAATGTAATAGATTTAGCAGTTGGTGTTGTTGTAGGTTCTGCTTTCAGTGGTATTGTTAATTCTATAGTAAATGATATTTTAATGCCATTTATAGGGATTATTTTAGGTGGGCTTGATTTTAGTAATTTATCCTTTAAAATAGGAGAATCTGTTATATTATTTGGATCATTTATTAATAATGTAATTAATTTCTTTATTATTTCTATATGTGTTTTCTTTTTAGTGAAGTTTATTAATAAAATTACTAAGAAGAAAACTAAAGAAGAGGTAAAAGAAATTAAGAGAAGTGATGAGGTTTTACTTCTTGAAGAAATTAGAGATGAATTAAGAAAAAATAATAAAAAAAGTAGTAAATAGTTATTTTATCTTTTTGTGATTAAAAGTTAAAATTATTTACTTTATATTAAAAGTATGTTAAAATATTAGATGTAAAAAGGAGATTTTATGGAAGATATTATTCAAAATACAGAAGAAAAAATGATGTTATCAATTGAAGCATTAGAAAATAAATTTGCTAATGTTAGAGCAGGAAGAGCTAATCCTTCGATGCTCGATGGAGTGATGGTCGAATATTATGGTGTACCTACACCTCTTAAATCACTTGCTAATATTTCGGTACCAGAAGCAAGACAGTTATCGATTAAACCTTTTGATAAATCTTGTTTGGGTTCTATTGAGAAAGCAATATTTGAAGCTAATCTTGGTGTTACACCAAATAATAATGGCGAGGTTGTTTTTATTGTTATACCTGATTTAACTGAAGATAGAAGACGTGAACTAGTAAAACAGGTTAAACAGCTTGCAGAAGAAGCTAAGATTGCTCTTAGAAATATTAGACAAGACGCTAATAAGGCGATCGAAAATTTAAAATTACCTGAAGATGAAGAAAAAAGAGGTAATGAAAGAGTACAAAATTTAATCAATGAATATAATAAAATAATTGATGATAAGTTAAAAGAAAAAGAGAAAGATTTAATGACTATATAATATAGTTGATGGGGGTATTTGATGAAAAAAGTTTTTGTGCCTAATATGGATGATTTATGTAAGATGCAAAGTAAGCATATTAACATGTTGCCTTATTTATATGCTAAGGCAGTAGAAAGACTATGCATAGAGTATAATAATTATCCTAGACGTGGTAGTATACTTAGAGATGAGTATAAGTATTTACGTGAAGATCCTATTATAGCTAATGCTATATGTAGAATGTATCCTAAGGAAGTAAATTATTCTGAAATAGCAAAATATGATGTTGGTTTGGCTATGAAGTTAATTACATATCCTGAAAGTTTTGATATTTATAGATTGAATAATTTAAGTGAATTTAGTGATAGTACTAATAATAATCTATTAATTCAAAAAGAAGTGATTAGAATATTATATGAAGAAATTAATGATAATCCTAAATATCGTTTTGAATATAAAAATAGTAAAATACTTGATGATATTTTTATGGGAAAATTTGATATGACATGTATTCCTGATAATATGAAATATTATTTATCTTGTATTGAACCTTATTACGGAATAAATTTATGTGATAGTGATACATTAAGAAATTGTATGAAATTTTATGTTAGTAAATATGGTATTAATTATGAAAATGATAATGTAGATATTTTAACTAATCAAAGTACTGAAGTTAAGAGATTATTTAAATGTATTAATAAAAAATAAAACTATGATGAGGAAGTAGTAATATTAGAGATGTTTTATAGAGAGTTGGGAATGGTGGAAGCCTAATAAAATATCTAATATGAATTCACCCTTTAGTTTTAACGTTAGCCGCGTTAAGGTATGAAGTGTATAACGATTGTTATAAAGAAAGGTGGTACCACGGGAATTCTCGTCCTTTTAGGTAGCACTTTTTTCTTTTGAGGAGGAATATGGAATATAAAATAGATTATTTACTTAGATATGTAACTAATGATACATATAAAAAAATATTAAATAAAAAGAGTAGTTATATACTAGAATTAGTTCATGATAATTATGTTGATACTGATTTAAATATTAAATATTTAATAAAATATGGAGTAAAAAATATTGATAAAGTGGTATATGATTTACTTGAGGAATTAACTATGAATCATAATGATTATATAAAGAAAATAAAAGACTATGAAAAGAAATTAAGTAAAGAAGAAGTCATAATGCTTCTTGAAAATATATAAGGAGGAAAAGATGGAAAGAATAGAAGAAATTAAAAAAGTAATTGAAGAAAAAATGAATAAAGTTAATTCTTTAGAGGAATTAAATGATTTGAAAGTATTGTTTTTAGGAAAAAAAGGACTTATTACCGAAGTTCAAGGTATGATTAAAGAAATTCCAAATGATAGTAAAAAAGAATTTGGTATGAAGGTAAATGAAGTTAGAACTTTATTTAATACTATATATGAAGAAATTAAAAATAAACTAGAAGAAGAGAAAATTAATAAAAAACTTAAGGAAGAAGCTATTGATATTACACTTCCTAGTGAAAAGATAGAAACTGGTTCTATTCATCCTTTTAATAGAATTATTATGGAAGTAGAAGATTTATTTGTATCGATGGGATATGATGTTGTGGATGGAAACGAGATAGAAACGGATGAGTACTGTTTTAAGAGACTTAATGTTCCAGATGGTCATCCTGCTAGAGATAGTCAAGATACTTTTTATATTACTGAAGAATATCTACTTAGGACACAGACATCTACTGCTCAAGCTCATACGATGGAAGAAAACAAGGAAAAAGGACCTATTAGAATAATATGCCCTGGTAAAGTTTATAGAAGAGATGATGATGCTACGCATTCACATCAATTTGGTCAGGTAGAGGGATTAGTAGTAGACAAAGATATATCTCTAGCGGATCTTAAGGGTACTCTTGAAATATTTGCTAAAAGATTACTTGGAGAAAATACGAAAGTTAGATTTAGACCTAGTTATTTTCCATTTACTGAACCTAGTGTGGAAGTTGATTTATCTTGTTTTAAATGTGGCGGTAAGGGATGCGCTTTATGTAAACAGACTGGATGGATTGAGGTACTAGGTGCAGGTATGGTTCATCCTAATGTTCTTCGAATGGGAGGATATGATCCAGAAGTTTATACTGGTTTTGCATTTGGAACTGGTTTAGATAGACTAGCTATGTTTAAATATAATATTCCTGATATTAGATATCTATATACAAATGATGTTAGATTTTTAAAAGAATTTGATAGAAAGGATGAGGAATAATGAAATTAAGTAGAAAATTTGTAAATGACTATATTGACTTACCTAAAGATGAATCTACTTATGATATTGCTGAAAAGATGACTTTGGTAGGAAATGAATATGATTTTGAAGGGAAACTTATTTCTTGTACTAATCTTGTAATTGGTGAAGTATTAGAGTGTAAGATGCATCCTGATTCTGATCATCTTCATGTATGTAAAGTAAATATTGGTAAAGAAACTGTGCAAATTATATGTGGAGCTCCTAATGTTAGAGAAGGTATTAAAGTAATAGTATCTCTTCCTGGAGCAGTGCTACCTGGAGGAACTATTAAAAGGAGTGTTATTAGAGGAGAAGAATCTAATGGTATGCTTTGTTCACTTGGTGAGCTAGGGCTTGATCATAAATTCTTAAAGCTAGAAGATACTAATGGAATACATGAATTACCACTAGATGCTCCGGTTGGTGAAGATCCGATTAAGTATATGAATTTAGATGATGAGGTAATTGATTTTGAACTTACTTCTAATAGAGGTGATTTACTTAGCATACTTGGTATGGCTTATGAACTCGGAGCTATATATGATAAAAAAGTAAAAGATATTGATTTATCTTATACTGAAGGTAATGAAAATATCGAAGATAGATTAAAACTTCATGTTGATACTAAGGCATGTCCACTTTTCTTAGCTAGAGGAGCTTATGGTGTTACTATTAAGGAAAGCCCTGATTTTATTAAGAATAGACTTATAGCTTCGGGAATTAGACCTATTAATAATGTTGTCGATATTTCTAATTATGTAATGTTAGAAACTGGTCAGCCGCTTCATTATTATGATGCAGATAGGCTTGGTAAAAATATTGGAGTTAGAATGGCTAAAAATAATGAAGAACTTACAACTTTGGATGGACAGGTAAGAAAATTATCAAATACTGATATTGTTATCGATAATGGTAGTGAAGCTATTGGCCTAGCGGGGGTTATGGGTGGTCTTTCTACGGAAGTAGAAGAAGATACTAAAAATATTATTATTGAAGCCGCTATTTTCGATCCAATTCTTATTCGTAAAACTTCAAAGAAAATACTTAGAAGTGAAGCTTCAAATCGTTTTGAAAAAGGTCTTGATCCAAAAAGAACTTATATGGCTATGGAAAGAAGTTTACATTTACTTGAAAAGTATGCTGATGCTACTATTGTTAAAGGGATGCTTGAACATAAAAGTGTGGAAATAAAGGATAAAGAAATAGAAATATCTTATGCAAAGATTAATAAGGTTCTTGGTTCTAATCTTGATAAGGAAACTATTTTAGATACTTTTAGAAGACTTTCCTTTAATACTTTAGATAAAAAGGATATTGTAATAGTTTCGGTTCCTTCTAGAAGAATTGATATTAATATTCAAGAAGATTTAATTGAAGAAGTAGGAAGAATATATGGTATTGATAATATTAAAGGCAGAGATATAAATATTCCTGTTAAAAGAGGTCATGTTGATAAAACTAATAGGAGTATTAGAACTTTACTTTATGCTTTAGGTCTTAATGAAACACTTACTTATTCTTTAATCAAAGATTCAGAAGTATATAAATATACTAATGATGAGTTTGAAAAAATAAGAGTATTAGATCCAATGACGGAAGAAAGAAGTACTTTAAGATATAGTCTTATTCCATCTTTACTTTCGGTATATGAATATAATACGAATAGAGGAAACTCTGATATTAAACTATTTGAAATAGGTAAAGGATATTATAAAAAGAATAATGAATATTTGGAAGATTCGAAGCTATCTATTTTACTTAGTGGTAATTATTATGAATGTTTAGGTTCTAATAAAAGGGTTAACTTTTATGTAATGAAAGGTATTGTTGAAAGGGTACTTGACTATCTTGGATATAAGGGAAGATACTATTTTAAGAAAGAAGATATACCTAAAGAACTACATCCAGAACAAGCTGGCTCTATATATATTGATAATAAAAAGATAGGTATTATTGGTAAACTTCATCCTAATCTTTATCATGATGATATCTTTGTAAGTGAAATTAATTTATCATTACTTAAAGAAATTAGAACTTCGAAGATGAAGTATAAGGAAATAAGTAAATATCCTGGTATATCTAAAGATTTGGCTTTTATTTTAGATGATGATATTACTTCAGAAGAAGTTATCAAAACAATTAAGAAAGCAGGAGGGCGTTTTCTTACTGATATAAAGGTATTTGATTTATATAAAGGTAAAGGAGTAGCAGAAGATAAAAAGTCTTTAGCCTTTAATTTGTATTTTGAAGATCCTACTAAAACACTTACTTTAGATGAAATTACTCCTTTATTTAATAAAGTTATTGAAGAAGTAGAAAAGAAACATAAAGCTATTTTAAGAAATAGTTAAAAAAGTTGTGGTAAGTCTTTAGCTAATCATCTTACATTAAATCTTATATTAAGTGAAAATTAGAAACTGTCTTTCCAAGTTTTAACTTGGACAAATATAAAAAATAGGTTTTTAGTAAACCTATTTTTTATATGCACTCAACAAATGTATCTTCTAAACATCTTATAATACAGACACAACTTAAATTAATTGTGAAGAAAGAATTTGTTGCTTCATATGGAAATGTACTGCCTTCTTCGGTATTTGGTGCTAATACTCTAAATGTAGCACAACAACCATCTAATTTCTCTAATCTAAAGACATTACTAGTTGTTGTTATACTTGGATCTTTACTTATAGGCATTTCAAGTGGTGTACTTCCACTTGCACACGTATATAGTACTATTGGTCTTGTATTGAAAAACAAGCAACTATTTTGTCCTAAAAAGCCTCTATCACAGGTTTCCAAACAGCAGTCATTTTGGCATACACTTTGTTGAAGTAATAGAATTACTTTTAGAATATCTGCGATGCAATTCTCACAAGTATTGTTCTCATTGTTACACATATAATCCACCCCTTTTTTTATATTCAATATAACTTATGATAAAAATAAATAAAAATGCACTACTATTACCTATAAATATTAATATTTTTTGATAAAATTAGTGTTACTTTACATAAATTTAATTAATTATTCATATATATTAATGTGAAAAATATGAAACTTATTAGAATGGTTGATGATTATATTAATGATAAAAAATATAGTATGATTTATAAGGATAATGGGCTAGATATCATTAATTATACTAAGATAATTGATTTTTCTTCTAGTTTAATATCGATAAAATATGATGATAAAATATATTATATTGAAGGTAATAATCTTGTTATTTCTAAAATGATGGATGATGAGATATTAATAACGGGTAATATTACTTCGATTACTTTTTCATGAGAATGGACTGGTACTATGAAAGATAAGATATTTAGAATATTTTCTAGTAGTATTAAAATAAAAGTAAAGGGAAGGAATATTAATAATTTTATTAAGAGGTTAATAAAAAATAATATTAATATTAGAAGAGTAATACCTATTTCTTATAAAGAAGTTGATTTAATTATCGATTATAATGATTTAGAAGAAGTTGTTAAATATAAGACAATATATGATATAAAAATTATTAAATATTATGGAAAACTTAAAGTACTTAAATTATTAAAGAAAAATATATTTATTATTTCTTTTTTAATATTGGGTTTAATTATTATATATATATTATCTAATGTTATATTTGATATTGAAATTGTTCATTCTAATAGTAATATTATTAAATTAATTGAAGAGGAATTATACGATCATGATGTTAGAAAATATTCTTTTGTTAAAAGTTATGATGAGATAGAAAAAATAGAAAATGAAATACTTGAAGATAATAAGGATAATTTAGAATGGTTGGAAATTATAAGAGAGGGTACTAAATATATTGTTAGGGTAGAAGAGAGAATTATTAATAAAGAAATAGATGATAGTAAGATATATAATATAGTAGCGGGTAAAAATGCTGTTATTAAGACGATAGAGGCCGAATCTGGTGAAAAGGTAAAAAATATTAATACTTATGTTAAAAAAGGAGAAATTATTATATCTTCAGATATTACTCTTCCTAATAATGAAAAGAAACTTAGTACCGCTAGTGGGAGAGTTATTGGAGAAGTTTGGTATACGATCGATATTGAATATCCATACTATTATAATGAAATAAAATATACTGGCAATAAGAAAAAGGTATTAGTATTTAATATCCTTAGTAAAAAATTATCTTTATTTGACTTTAATAAGTATAAAAGTTTTGATAAAGATACAAAGATTATCTTTAAAAATAGTTTTATGCCTATTTCTTTAGTTTATGAATATCAATATGAAACTAATGTTATTAATAATATTTATACTTATGACGAAGCGATAGATAAAGCGATAGAATTAGCTAAGAAAAAATTATTAGATAAATATAAAAATATTATTAGTATTTCTAATATTGTAATTATTAAAGAGGAAGATTTAGGTGAAAAAGTATATTTATCTTTGTTTGTTACTTCAATTGAGGATATCACTGAGTATATAGAAGTTACTGAAGAAGATAATATAAAGTAGATTATTATGATTAATTACACTTGATTAAAATATTGAGTGTTTTTTATTTGACATTTTTTTCAAAAAAAAAAGAAAATATACCAAAATGCTTGAAAGATAGAAAAAAAAATTGTATAATTAAATCATAGGATAGGAGGTATCCTAAATTCTAATATGAAAAGGAGAAAGAAAAAAATGAAAAAGAAATTATTATTTCTAGTTGCAGCACTT
>CAMEJC010000019.1 GCA_945919295.1 uncultured Mycoplasmatota bacterium | reverse complement strand
CAATATTACTTATACTATTAGCTAAGACCATATTAGGTATAAATAATATCAATCCCATTAATAATAAATATATATTTCTCATCATAACTCCTATCAAAAAAGGACTATACTAGTCCTAAAATTTAACCTGTGGTGTTTCTTTAGACTTCTCATCAGTTTTAAAGAAATCAATCATTTCAAATTTGAATATTCCCGCTACTATATTAGATGGAAATTGTTCTCTTAAATTATTGTAGTTAAGTACTGTATCATTGTAGAAACTTCTTGCATAACTAAGCTTATCTTCAGTTTCTTTTAAATCATTTTGTAGTGACATAAAATTACTATTAGCTTTTAAATCAGGATAAGATTCAGATAAAGCAAATAACTTATTTAATGCTGAAGTAACTTGATTAGATGCTTCTAATTCTTCATTAATTCCACTAGCAGTAGCCATTTTATTTCTAGCTTCAATTACTTCCGTTAAAGTCTTTTCTTCATGTTTAGCATAACCCTTAACAGTTTCAACTAAATTAGGTATCATATCTGATCTTCTTTTTAATTGAACATCAATTTGAGCAAATTGATCATTTACCTTATTTCTAGCATTAACTAAATTATTATATGTACCAATTACATAAAATGCAAGCAATATAACAACAGCAGCTACTATAATAATGATAATTGTTCCTAAACTCATAACTTATCTCCTTTCATATTATAAATTAATTTTAACATAATTAAAAGTAAAAGTAAATAATTTATTTATCATTTCTAATAATATCACTTGCAGCAATACTTCCTTCACCAGAAGCAGTAGTTAACTGATATACATTCTTTTTAATAACATCACCTACTGCATAAACAAAGTCTAAATTAGTTTTACAATTATTATCAGTGATAATATAATCATTTTCCTTCTTAACATCAAAAAGTTCACTATTTGGAGTACTTCCAATAGCTAAAAATACTCCTTTTGTCTTAACCTTCTTTTTGTTATCTAATGTAACAGATACTATCTTTTCATCTTTAATATTATAGCTAACTATATTAGTATTATATATAATTTTAATGTTTTTAGTATTAAGTACTTTCTCTATCAAATAATCTTCAGCAGTAAATTTATCTCTTCGATGAATAATTGTTACTTTCTTACAAATACCCGCTAGATATAAACTTTCTGTAACGGCAGAAGAACCACCTCCTACAACTATAACTTCTTTATCTTTGTAAAAAGATCCATCACATAATGCACAAGTACTAATACCTCTTCCCAGTAATTTATCCTCATTATCTAAATTAAGTAATCTATGTCTTCTGCCAGTAGCAATAATTAAATAATCAAATTCAATATCATCATCTATGATCTTTTTCTCTAAATCAATTTTCCAAATATTTCTAAAAATATACTTAATATTCAAATTATTTACTTGATTATAAATATTCATAGCCAAATCAGGCCCTGACACATTAATATATCCAGGATAATTTTCAATATTTGGAATAACATTTAATGTCCCTCCCGGAACATTATTTTCTATTATTACCGGTTCAATTCCCCCTCTTTTTAAGTATATAGCTGCACTCATTCCTGCTATACCAGATCCAATTATAACTACTTTATATTTTTGCATTTATTATTCCTCCTTAATATACATATAATACCAATTATTCCCATTAATATTAAAATAATAGAAACAATTTGACTTATTCTAAATACTCCCAAATATAAACTATCAGTTCTAAATCCTTCAATAAAAAATCTTCCTATACCATACCATGTAAAATATATACATAATAAAATTCCCTTATGCTTATATTTATCTTTTTTTCTAACAATTAATAATATAATAAAACCAAGTAAACACCATATAGATTCATATAAAAATGTCGGTATATAATAAGAACCATTAATATACATTCCCTCTATAATAAAATTAGGCAAATGTAAGCTTTTCAGATGTGCTAGCGTTGTAAGAGGTCCATGAGCTTCCATATTAATAAAATTACCCCATCTTCCAATTGCTTGACCAAGTATTAAATAAGGAACCAATGTATCAATAGTAAGTAAAGTATTTTTATTTTTCTTCTTACAATAATAAATAATAAAAATAAGACAAGCTATTACTACTCCATATATAGCAAGACCACCTTCCCATATCTTAAATATATCAAGAAAATTATCTTTAAAAAGAGAAAAATTAAATATCACATAATATAGTCTCGCGCCAATTACTCCTACCGGTATTAAATAGAACATCAAATCCGATAAAAATTCTTTACCAAGGCCATTTTTAGTAGCTTGTTTAGAAGAAAAATATATTCCAATAACAATAGAAATAACTATTAAAACTGAATACCAATATATTGTAATTGGTCCTAATTCCAAAAACACTCTATTCATTTATATATCACCTTTTTCTAATATAATAATATCACAAATTATAACAAAAGAAAAGAATATTAACAAGAATATTCTTTAGCTTTTTATGACAAATTATTTACTTTTTCTTAAAATATTATTCCTCCAAAGAAATAATATTATTAATATTTTTATATGATATTGTAACAAGTACTTTATTAATACTACTATCATCTAATTTAAATAAATTAGTATAATCAATTACTAAAGAAGTATTTTCTTCATCAATCGTAATAGTAATATTATCACTACTATTACTATTTAAAATAATATCCGATAATTTAATAGTATAAATATCATCAGAAACACTAGCTACCTTCATATATTCTTTAATATTATTAATATCTAAATACTTATAATCAATATATCGATAAACATCTTCTTTAGAAGTTAAAATATAATTACCGTTATTATCTAGTATATAATATTTATTATTCATCATATAGTAAAATTCCTTATCATCTAACACTTCTCTAGTTATAGTACCATTATATCCCAAATACTTACCATGATATTTATAAATATTATCATTAATATTAATTTCCATATTATATTCATAATTATCTTGTATATCCGATATAAAGTTACTATTTAAACTATTATCTATCTCACTACTAGAATTAGTATTAGCCATTCTAATAAAAATAACAATAACAAGAAAGAAAATGCCATATAAAGCAAGTTCAATCTTTGCTCTACCCTTCTTATCTTTCCACATTTCTCTTAAATTTATTTTATTTTTCTTCTCTTCCTTTTTCATTCAAATCTTTCTCCAATATAATCTTCTTTTCTTATTCCATTAATAAACTCATGAACAAGACATCTTTTCTTACCTTCTAATTTAATATCTTTTAATTTTATCAAATAATCATTTGTATTAACAAATATTCCATCCTTAGTTATATCCTCAATAACACCAGGCTCATTTTTAGATAAAATATTCGTTCTTTCTGATAAATATACTTTCATTCTTTTACCATTAATTATCGTAAAAGAACCAGGATTACTTGATAGTCCTCTTATTTTATTATGAACATTATCACAAGTATCATTAAAATTAATTTTTTCTTCTTCTTTCGTTATATTATATCCAAAAGTAACTTTATCTTCATCTTGTTTAATTCTATCATTAGTACCAGCAATTATACTAGGAAGAGTATCAATAAGTAAATCTCTACCTAATATTGATAGTTTACTATAAAGATCATCCAAAGTAGTATTATCACCGATTAATATACTTCTTTGACTAATAATATCACCAGCATCCATCTTTTTATCCATATACATAATTGTAACTCCCGCTTCTTTGTCACCATTGATAATAGCATGATGGATAGGAGCTCCTCCTCTTAATTTAGGTAAAATAGAACCATGAACATTAATACATCCATATTTAGGATAATCAAGAATAACACTTGGGATAATTTGTCCATAAGCAGCCGTTATAATAATATCTGGTTTCATATCTAATATTTCCTGATATTCATTTCTAATATTTAAAGGTTGAAATACTTCAATATTATTATCAAATGCTAATTTTTTACATGGACAATATATAATATTCCCTTTACGATCTTTCTCACGATCAGGTTGACAAACAACCATTACAACATTCATAGTATCTATTAATACTTTCAAAATAGGAACCGCAAAAGATGGTGTTCCCATAAATACTGCTCTTATATTTTTCATCTTATAAATCCTTTCCTATTTACTTCTTCTATATTTATTATAACATTGATAATAATATTTAGTAAATACTTTATTAAAAACAAAAAAGAAAATATTAATATATTCTCTTCTTAACTAATTTATATATATCCTCATGAATATCTTCAGCACTTCTCATTTCATTATTACTTGCACATTCAATAAAGCACCAATTAAACTTCTTAGCAATATCTATCGAAGTATCTGATACTCTCTTCATAAAAGCAAGATCACTTTCATGAATATCATTCTTAACACCATCATTGTTTTTTCGCTTTGTCTTTAACTCCCTCGTAAGTTCAAAAGGAGCATGTAAGAAAATAACTAAATCAGGTTCTGGAATACCAATACGATTATATTCATAATCATGAACATAATTAATAAACTCTTCCTTTTCTTTTTCATCTTCAATAACTGAAGATTGATAAATAAGTGAAGATGTAGTATATCTATCTAACAAAATAATATTGCCCTTTTCATATTCAGATTTAAGCCCAGTAACCCAAGTTATTGCCCTATCTTGTGCATATAAGCTATTTACAAAATATGGCGAGAGAGAAGATATTTCACCATAATTACCTTTTAAATATTCCTCGACAGGTCTACCTTGATATGTCCCATAACTAGGAAAATGATGCGTAGTAATTACTTCTTTCTTATCATTAATAAGTCTATCCATTAACATTCTATACTGTGTACTTTTACCTACACCATCACAAGATCCTTCAATAACAATTAATTTACCCATAATCACTACCTCTTTCTTACATATTTATTTCTAATATAAGGAATATCATTATCCATAAAACTATTCATTAATTGAATATTCCATTCAGTTTCATCAAAATATGGAAAGAAAGTATCTGCTTCAAATGGCTCATTATTTTGTAACTCTGTCAAATACATTGTATTTACATAAGGAAGAAATTGTTCATATATTGAAGATCCTCCCACTACCATAAATTCTTCATTAGTTTTTTTAACATAATCAATTAATTTATGAAAGTCATCAAATGTAATTACATCACATACATTATCTAAAGTATGGGAACTAAGAATAATAGGATTTCTTCCTTTTAAAGCCACTGATGGCATTGATTCAAATGTTTTTCTTCCCATTATAATATTCTTTCCCATTGTCATCTTCTTATAAAAAACTAGATCTTCTGGTATTTTCCATATTAAATGATTATCTAAACCTAATTCAAAATAATTACCAATCGCTGCAATTAAACTTAAATTATCCATTTTTGCCTCCTACTGTGCTATTGGAAAAGTAATCTTTCCCATATGTTTGTAACTTTTAACTTTAACATGTTTAAGTTCTTTCGAATTATCAAACTTAAAGAAGTCATCTATTTCTTCATTTAACTCTAATTTAGGATGAGTAGGTTCTAATATTAAATCAATAATTCTATATTCAGTGTCTAATTCATTATATTCTTTGGTACCTTTATCAAAACTATCTCTTTTTTCTTCAGCACTATCTCTTAATTTTAATAATTCTTCTCTATCTAATTTAGATAATTCATTATATCTATCTTCTCTTCTTAGTTGTTCTTTAACTCCATCTAATTGATTTACATAAACATGAGCATCCTTAATCGAATAATTAATAGTACCTGGTTTTAAATTAGTTACCTGAGCAATCATTTCTAAAAAACATGCATACTGTGTAACATTAAAAGGAAGTCCTAAAGGTACATCACAACTTCTTTGATGAACAAATAAATTAAGTTTGCCATCAGTTACATCCCACTCTGTCGACCAAACGCATGAAGGAAGAACTGCTGTTCTTAAAAATTCATCCTGCCATAAACTCTTAACCATTCTTCGGTCTGTCGGATTATTTTTAATCGTATTAATTAAATTTCTTGCGTGCTGATATCTATTAGTAATAAATCCATATGCTGTACCAATAGTATAAGCAAACTCTTTTCCATAATACTTAGCGCTCTTAATTGTCTTGCCTTCAATTAAACCTTTTGTAGTCATTACTTTACCAGTTTCATCATATTTTGGTTTTAATTCCCCGAAAGGATTATCTACTGGTGTACTAAGTGGATCAAGTACTTCTACTTCCTTATCAGGATCATATTCCCCACTAGGTTCATAAATTCTATATATACCATCACTATCTACCATCCATTCATCCCAAATATGAACATTTCTTTCATGTAATTCTCTTACATCATTAGAACCCATTTGCCATATCCAAAGCATCTCTGTAACAGCTTGTCTATAAAACATTTGCTTTGTCTGAAGAATCGGAAATTCATGATTTAAATCAAATGAAAAATGAAACTCAGGTATTTTTATTGTATTAATACCAGTCCTATTTTCTACTTCGACGCCATTATTTAATATCTCCCTAAGTAATCTTAAATACTCTTTATCAAATTCTGTCATTATTTTACCTCCATCTACTTTCTAATTAATGATAACATAGATAAATAAATAAAGCAATATAATTAACAAAGCGTTTATCAAAAAACACTAAGAAATTCTTAATGTGAATTTCTTAATGTTTTTATATTTAAATTATCTTAATCTAGATAATCTCATTCCAGACACTTTTTTATTTTCAACATTTGATATCAAATGTGAATCATCCATGTAATCAAGTTTCTGTGATGAAGAAAAAATTTGTTCATCTGCCATATCTAAAATAAAATTAAACCACATATTTATACTTTCATTAGTATCATGATCTAAATCAAAGTAAATATTATCTATTCTTTTAGTATAAGTAATTTTATTTACCAAAATACTTTGTGATAAATTAAGTGGACTAAGTTTTAATCTCGTTCCATATAGTTTATTAATAGACTCGGTAAATTTAATATTATGAATAATTCTCGATGTCCTACCATTACCGTCCATATATGGATGAATTCTAAGAAAAATCAAATGCATAAGACCACTTACTAAAAAAGGATTACTAAAAATCAAAGAAGTTCCACCCTTCTTATATAATTTAATAAAATCATTCATAAATCTATTTACATCACATGCATTAGAACCTCTCCAAAAGATTTCTTCTTTTCCATCTGAAGTAAATCTACTTACATTCACTTCATGACGTCGATATTCAAAAGTAGGTTCTAGTTCACCATCCGTAGCAAAATTATGAAGTTCATGTATTCTTTTATGATTTATTTCTAAACTTTCAAAAAATATTTCTTTGTCCGCAAGTTCTTTTTCATTAAATTTCATACCTTCAATTCTCTGACTTGATCTTAACTCCTCATAAAGTAAATATATCCAATAATTAATAATATACTCTTCATCATATCTAGATAAATTTTTCATATAATCATCAAAGCTTCTATTAGTAGACTCTAAATGAGCTAACAATCTTGGTAATAACTTAATTTTATCTACATATTCTTCGATAGAAAAATAACTTACATAATCACTATTCATCCCATATTCATTAATCGGCATAGTATACCTCCAATTACGAGAAAATATTATAACATAAATATTGTATTATAGTCAAATTATTTAAACAAAAGAAAACTCTATCATTAGATAGAAGTTTTCTAAGTATTTACAAACACAACAATTATTCAACTGTTACAGATTTAGCCAAATTTCTTGGCTTATCAATATCACAGTTTTTCTTTTTAGCAGTATTATAAGCAATAAGTTGCATTGGTATAACTACAGTAAGAGGATTAAGTACTTCACTATAATCATCAACCAAAATTTTATAATCAGAAAAATTATCATCCTTAATATTAGTAATAGCAATAATTTTAGCACCACGAGCAGATACCTCTTTTAAATTGCTAATTGTTTTATCACAGATACTCTTATCCGTAACAACCGCTATTACACCAAAATTTTCATCAATTAAAGAAATACTACCATGTTTTAATTCACCAGCTTGAAAAGCTTCACTATGAATATAAGATATTTCTTTTAATTTTAAGCTTCCTTCCATACTTAAATAATAATCAATTCCTCTACCTAAATAGAAAATATGTTCTTTATCTTTAATCAAATCAGCAATATTTTCATAATCATAATCATTAATATACTTAGTAATAATATTAGGAAGTAATTTTAAATCTTCAAGTATTTCTGTTTCATTATTAATTCCCTTTATAGCAAGTAATAATAAAACAATAACTTGTGCTAAATAAGCTTTAGTAGTAGCTACGGCTATTTCAATACCTGCTTCTGTATATATAACATCCTTTGCTTCTCTAGCAATTGAAGAATCTCTTCTATTGACAATAGCTAAAGTATCGATATTATTTTCTTTAGCTAATTTTAATGCTGCTAGTGTATCGGCAGTTTCACCAGATTGAGATATCAAAATAACCAACGTATCATTATCAAAAAAATTTTTTTGATATCTATATTCCGACGCAAAATAAACACTAGTTCTAATATTAGCATACTTTTCAATATAATACTTACCAACTTGTCCCGCAAAAGAAGCAGAACCACACGCTACTATATCAATATTTTTATATTTTCTAATATCAAACAAATCATCATTTACTTTACCACTATTCGTATACAAAGAAATTAATTTCTTAACCACTTCAGATTCTTCATTTATTTCTTTTAACATATAATGATCATAACCACCCTTACTAATAACCTCATTATCATTAGCAAATATTTTAACTTCTTTTTTTATTTCTTTTCCTTTTATATCGTAAAATTTAACATGATCTTTATCTAATACAACAATATCATAATTATCTAAAACAACATATCTATTAGTTACGTGTAAAGTAGCAGGTATATCACTAGCTAAAATATTACCATCTTCAGAAATACCCACTATTAAAGGGCTATCTTTCCTAATACCAAATATCTTGTCTGATATATCATCATTTATAATATTAAAGGCATAACTTCCTTTTAAAATTTCAGTAGCCAAAGATATAGCTTTAATCATATCGTTATTTTCATTATATAAATCATCAATAACCGCTGCAGCTACTTCTGTATCTGTATCAGACTTAAAAATATACCCCTTCTTAATTAATTCTTTTTTAAGAATATCATAATTCTCGATAATACCATTATGTACAAGAGTTATCTTGCCTTGTCTATGAGGATGAGAATTAATATCATCAGCCTTCCCATGAGTTGCCCACCTCGTATGAGCTATTCCAATAGAAGCTTTATCATCATAATTAATCTCTTTCTCAAGATTACAAATACATCCCTCTTTTTTTATAATATTAATTTTATTATCTTTCATATATGCAATACCAGCAGAATCATAACCACGATACTCTAAAGATTTAAGTCCTGTTATAATTCTTCTAATAACATCTTTATTACCAGCATAACTAACAATGCCACACATATAAATATCTACTCCTTTCTTATATGTAATTACTATTTTGTTACAATCTTAATTTTGCTTTTTCAGAGTAACCTAATGAGCATATAAACCCAAAGTAGCATCCGCCGAAAATTCGATAACTACTTACCTCGTCAACTATCAATAGTCCTGGCGCTAATTTATAACTTAAACCTCCTTCTATGTTATAAACTTCTATTATATTATATCAATATTAATTATTTTTGTAAACTTATGGTATTGTACTAAAATAATTTTAATTAATTTACTTGACTATCATCTATGAATATGATAAAGTGTTTGTACCATGAATTATGACATAAAAAATAAATTTTTTTAAAAGGGGATAATATGAACGACTTAGAAGTACAAGAAAATATTAAAATAGAAAACATGATTTATGAAATAAGAGGAAAACAGGTTATGCTTGACTCTGAAATATCAGCAACCAAATGACACGACAAAGAATAGTAAATTTAATTTCTTTTGAAAGTGTTAATAAAACTAATATAAAATTATCAATTATAAATTGATTAATATAGTGTTCTCTTATTAGAAATAAAACATAATCAAAGATATTAAATAAGTATTAAAATATTTGATTAGCAGTTAGATATGTTCTAATACATATTCTTTTATAGAAATTTAGAAAGTTTTGTTCAAACTATTGACGATGAACATAAATTATGATATGATTTATATCGATTGGTACTCAGGAAACTTTCGAAGCCCTGAGTCGTTTTTTATTGAAGGAAGTGAGTTATGAAAGAATATAAGAATTCTAATGAATTATTAGATTATATAATATCAAAAGGTGTATCTGTTAATAATAAAGAAGATGCTTTAAACAAAATTAAAACTTATTCTTATTATTCAATCATAAATACATATAAAGATGTTTTTAAAAACTCAAATAATGAATATAAAAAGAATGTATCTTTTAATGAAATATATGCTTTGTTTGAATTTGATAAAAATTTAAGAAGTATATTTCTAAAACATTCATTAGAAATTGAAATGATTTTAAAATCTTTATTAGCAGAAACATTATCTTCAAGATATGGTATAAAAGATTATTTAGTTAGGGAAAATTTTGATAATACAGTTAATAAAACAACTATTAATGAATCAATTAATGTTATTGAAGAAGAAATAAACAAACAAAATGGAAAACATGAAGCTGTTACACATTACATTGATGAATATGGATTTGTTCCACCTTTTGTATTAACAAAAATCTTAACTTTAGGAGAGTTAAGTAGATTATATGCGATATTAAAACAATCAGATAGACAAAGTATAAGTAAAAACTTTAAGTTATCAGATAGAGTGTTAAAACAAATAATTGTAAATATGACAATGATTAGAAATATATGTGCTCATAATGATAGATTATTTTCATTCCATAGTAAATTTAGAATATCATTTAAATATATTGAGAAAAACTATAATGAAAAATCAGTTAATATTTATATGATTATGAAATGTATGGAAAGTTTATTGCCTAAAGATAAGAAAAAGGAATTTATTAAATTAATTAATAATGAAATAAAGACTTTAGATAGTAAACTTAAATCAATCAAAATAGATAATATTTTGAATATAATGGGTTTTTATAAGAATAATTAACTTATAAAAGTTATATACTAATATTGATTGGTACTTATGAAACTTTCGAAGCCATAAGTCGTCAAATCTCTATGAAATATCATAGGGATTTTTTTTGGAATAATGCAAGGTGTGTTTAACGACATATCTTTTTTGAATTTAAAAATAGAAAGCGAGGTAGATAAATGAATTTAAATTATGCAATATTTAGAAGTCAACCTATTATGACTTTAAATGATTTAGCACAAATTGGATCACACAATAAAAGAGAAAAACAAGCTTATAAATCAAACCCAGATATAAAATTAAATATGAGTCAGTATAATGTAGAATTAAAACCTTTAGCAGAAAAATATGTTAAAGGCTTTTATAATATTACAAAGGATTATAGAAAAGAACACGAAGAAAGAATGAAAACAGAACAAGAAGATAGAAAAAGGAAATTTAATCCAATGTTAGATAATTCGAGAAATGTAGTAGCAGATGAATTATTATTTACTGCTACTCATAAATTCTTTGAGAATATGAATAAAAAAGATATAATTGATTGGGCTGATACTTGTATGGAATTTGTTTATAAAGATTTAGGTTATACAAAATTACAAGTATTACACGCTACACTACATTTAGATGAAAAAACACCACATATACATTGTGTTGTTGCACCACTTATCAAAAAGTTGATAAAAGAACTAATACAGAAAGATTTACTATATCTAAAAAACAATATATTAGAGATAAAATACATTTATCTGGGTTACAAGACATATGTCATAAAAGACTTACTGAAAAAGGATTTGATTTAAAAAGAGGTATCAAAGGTAGTGATAATGTAAATATAAACATTAAAGAATTAAAGAAAATAACTAAAAAACTTAATCTAGATTTAAATAATAAAACTCAAAGATTAAGTGAATCTGTTAAAGACTTACAAGATAAAATGAAATCTAATAAAAATGTATTATTTGATAAAGATTATGTAAAAATTAAAAGAGATACTTTTGATACTATGAATAAAGTTATAGATGATGCTACAAATGTAATGAACTTACAACCTAAATTGGAAAAAGTATATAAAGAAGTTGATAGTTATACTAGAAGTTATCAATCAATAAAAAGGGAAAAAGATTTATACAAAAATGAAATAGAAAATTTGCAAACAAACAATGATGAACTTAATGAGAAAAATAAAAAACTTATTAATCAAATAAATGGCATTTTAAAGGCAATTAAGAAGTTTTTTAGAAAGTTATTAAACTTGGGTAGTGAAATAATAAAAGAAGCCACTGTAGGCGAAATAAAGCAATTTTATGACGATAAACTTTTTACCAAAAAAGATGTTGTTAATATCTCTGTTAATACTACAAAAGAAGATGAATTATTTGATTATGTTGATTATCCTAGATATTATGGTGTACCTAAATATAACGAATTAGATGATGACTACGAAAAAAGTAATGATAATGATTTTGAATTAAGTTTATAAATAATTAAATTAGGTTTTTTCATGCAAACAATCGTACTATATATAATAACTAGCACCAACTATATTATATAGTGGAGAAATAATGAAATTATTTCGGGAAGCGTTAGCGGTTATATCAAAAAAAGAAGATAAATAATATCTTCATTTCTTATTAAACTAATTCTAAAATAACTTGTAGAGCATTATCTCCCTTTCTCTCAGTCATTTTAATAATTCTCGTATATCCACCATTTCTATCTTTATATCTTGGTGCTAATTCATTAAATATTTTATCTACTGATTTAGTATCGTTATGTAGAAAAGCTAAAGCTTTTCTTCTTGATACTAGAGTACCTTTTTTACCATAAGTTACCATCTTATCAAAACTTTTTCTTACTTCTTTAGCTCTTGTTTCAGTAGTAACTATTCTTTCATTTTCAATAAGTTGTTTTGTTAAAGTAGCTAGCATACTTCTTCTATGTCTAGTTTCTCTACCTAATTTTCTGTAAGCCATAAATTACCTCCTTATATTAATTTTCGTCTCTAAACGAAAGACCCATATCTTTTACTTTATCCATTACTTCTTTTAATGACTTCTTACCTAGATTTCTAATTTTCATCATTTCATTTTCTGATTTATCAACTAAATCTCTAAGTGTTAAGATATTTGCTCTCTTTAAACAATTGTAAGCTCTTACTGAAAAGTCTAAATCATCAATTGAAGTTTCTAATATTTTAACATTAGGATCTTCAGATTTAGAAACCATAAGACCTGTTTCATCGGCAATTGAATTTAAGTTAGTTAATATTTCAAAATGTTCAATTAAAATTCTAGAAGCAAGTGCTACAGCCTCTTCTGGTGAAATTGAACCGTTAGTCCAAACTTCCAATATTAATTTATCAAAATTATTATTTTGCCCAACTCTAGCAGACTCTACTTCGTAGTTAATTCTTTCTACTGGAGAATAAATACTATCGATAGCTATTGTATTTACTTTTGTTTTATCCTGAGATAAAAGTTTTTTATTCTCATCAGCTACTACATAACCTCTTCCATTGCCAACAGTCATTTCCATATTTAAACTTCCACCCTCAACAAGTGTAGCTATAGGTGCTTCTGGATTTAAAATTTCAATATCAGCATCAGGTTCAATATCACCAGCAGTAACTATTCCTGGAGTATTCTTAGATAATCTAATTATCTTATTTTCGCCATTAGCATGATTTTTAATCACAATAGATTTTAAATTTAATACAATAGCGGTAACATCTTCAATCACTCCATCAATTTTTTGGAATTCATGTGCTACTCCATCTATTTTTACCGAAGTTATAGCATCCCCCGGTAAAGAAGATAACATAACTCTTCTTAAAGCATTACCTAAAGTTGTACCGAAACCTCTCTCTAATGGTTCTAATTCAAATTTACCATAGTGAGAATCTTTAATATATTCTTTTACCTTATAATCTGGTTTTTCAAATTTTAACATTTGTACGCGCTTCCTTTCTTAATTATCCACGTCTTCTTTTTGGTGGACGACAACCATTGTGTGGAATTGGTGTTACATCTGTTATTGATTCTACTTCTAATCCAACTGTTTGAAGTGATCTGATAGCAGCTTCTCTACCAGAACCTAAACCTTTTACTTCAACTTTAACTTTTTTCATACCTGCTGCTACTGCATCTCTACCAGCTGCTTCAGCAGCCATACCAGCAGCAAATGGTGTTGATTTCTTGCTACCTTTAACTCCTTGAGTACCAGCAGAAGCCCAACTTACAACATTTCCTTCTAAATCAGTAATAGTTACTATTGTATTATTAAATGTTGAATGGATATGTACTACACCAGCAGGAATATTCTTCTTTGTTTTTCTTTTTCTTGAATTATATTTTCCCATATTTTCCTCCTAATTATTTTTTCTTATTAGCAATAGTCTTTCCTTTACCTTTACGAGTTCTAGCATTTCTACTAGTTCTTTGACCTCTTACTGGTAAATTCTTTTTATGTCTTGTTCCTTGATAAGAATTGATTTCCATCTTAGTTTTAATGTTCATGTTAACTTCTCTTCTTAAGTCACCTTCAACTGTATATTTATCTACTTCTTTTCTAATTCTAGTTAATTCTTCATCAGACAAATCCTTAACTTTCTTATTTAAGTCAACATTAGCATTTTCTAGAATTGTTTTAGATAAATTTCTACCAATACCATAAATATAAGTTAAAGAAATCTCAATTCTCTTATCGTTAGGTATATCTACACCTTTAATTCTTGCCATACTTTATTTTCCTCCTATAATTAACCTTGTTTTTGTTTGTGTTTTGGATTTTCACAAATTACCATTACTTTTCCATTTCTTTTGATAACTTTGCATTTATCACATATTTTTTTTACGGATGCTCTTACTTTCATTCTTCTCACGCTCCTATTTCTTATTATATACAATACGCCCTTGTGTTAAATCGTACGGTGACATCGCTATAACCACAGTATCACCTGGTAAGATACGTATGTTGTTCATGCGCATTTTACCAGAAACATGGGCAACTACTATGTGGCCTCCATCAAGTTCGACTTTGAACTTTCCTTGAGGTAAATTATCAAGTACTTTTCCTTCGACTTCAATTAAGTCCTCTCTACTCATAATTATCATCTCCTGTTAAAATTTCATAACCATCTGAAGTTACAATGATTGTATGTTCAAAGTGGGCTGATGGTTTGTTATCACCTGTGACTATTGTCCAATCATCATCAAGTAAATAAATATTTCTTGTTCCTAAATTAAGCATTGGTTCGACAGCAATAGTCATTCCTTTTTTCAAAATTATTCCTGTTCCCTTTTTTCCATAATTAGGGACTTCCGGATCTTCATGTAAGTTAGAACCGATTCCGTGTCCGACAAGTTCTCTAACTACACCTAGTTTATGTTTATTAGCATACTCTTCAATAGCATTAGAAACATCTCCTAAATAAACACCATCTTTGACTTTACTAAGCCCCTCATATAAAGCATTTTCAGTATGCATAAGTAAATAAGCTTTCTCTTTTGATATTTCTCCGACCGCATAAGACCAAGCCGAATCCCCATGATATCCCTTATAGCAGGCACATATATCTAAAGTTACAATATCACCATTCTTAAGTTTTCTTTTTCCAGGTATCCCATGCACTACTTCTTCATTTACCGATATACATATACTAGCAGGATATCCTTCATAATTTAAGCATGATGGTGTCGCACCTTTACTTAATATAAAGTCATGAGCCATTTTATCAAGTTCTCCGGTAGTAATACCAGGCTTAATATATGGTTTCAAATACTTATGCGTCTCATAGACAATCTTTCCAGCCTCTCTCATAAGAGAAAGTTCGTATTCACTCTTTATTGTAATCATTTAATTACCTTCTTCTTCAAATATTTATAATGAACATAATTATTTGGTCTTTTTATTATTAATTATCTTATTTACTTCATCAAATACTTCATCGGCAGACTTATCATTAACATTTATCTTTACTAAATTATTCTTCTTTTCATAATATTCTATTAACGGATAAGTCTCTTTCATATAAGTATCAAATCTTTTAATAAATGTCTCTTCATTATCATCAGTTCTAGCTTTTAGATTGCTACCACAAGCATCACAAATACCATCTTTAATAGGAGATAGTTCCTTAACTAACAAATTATATGAAAGACCACATTTAGAGCAGACAATTCTCGATAGTGCTCTCTCCATAGCTACTTCTTTCGAAATATCCAAAAAGATTACCATTCCCATCTCATAAGATAATTCATTAAGTAATTCATCATAGATTTTAGCTTGTGTAATATTTCTTGGGTAACCATCCAAAATAAAACCTTTTTTTGCATCTTTAGCTGATAATCTCTTTTTAAGTAATTTAGTAATTACTTCATCAGTTACAAACTCACCTTTTGCCATTGCTTCTTTTATTTCAATACCAAGCTTTGTTTCATGAGCTATCTCATCTCTTAAAAGATCACCAGTTGAAATATGAGGAATATTATATTTTTCACATACTTTAGCAGATACCGTTCCTTTTCCCGCAGCTGGTGGGGCAATAAATATAATATTCTTCATTATCTCACTCCTTTATAATTTCTATTAATCAAACTACTTTCTAATTGTTTATAAGTCTCAATTGCTACTCCAACAACAATTAATAATCCCGTTCCACCAATACTAACCGATGCTGGAAGTCCAGTAGAAATAAAACTACTAAATATAATTGGAAGACCAGCAATAACTGCAATAAAGATAGATCCTAAACAAGTAATTCTATTTAATATTTTTTTAATATATTTTTCTGTTTCATTTCCAGGTCTTACACCAGGAATATATCCACCATTTCTATTTAAATTCTTTGCAAGTTCCTTAGGATTAATTTGCATATTTGTATAAAAGAAACCAAATACAAATATTAATAATATATATAATACAAATCCTGTTGGAGTTGAATAATCAATATATTTTGATACAAATATCGAAAATCCCGAAGAATCTCCAAGTATACCTGCAATAAACGATGGTATTGAAAGTAATACCGATGCAAAGATAACAGGCATTACACCAGCAGAATTAAGTTTAAATGGAATATAATTTTGTTTTTGACCATAAGCAGATGTTGTTCTATTGGAATATTGAATAGGTATTCTTCTTTCAGAACATTCCTCAAAAACAACTCCTACAACTATCAAAAGATACAATAAAACAAATAGTATAAAGCCAACAATACCTATGAATAGTGAACCAGTACGTCCCAAAATCAAACTATCAAAAGTATCAATAAACATTTTAGGTACCGTAGATATAATACCGGCCATAATGATTAATGATATACCATTTCCAATTCCTTTTTGGGTAATTTGATCACCGAGCCATAATAATAAGGCAGTGCCACCTGTTAAGATAAGTGCAATCTTAATATATTCAAGAGTTCCCGCTCCTTTAATAAAAGTAAATGCCATAGCAAATCCTTGTATAAAAGCAAGAACAATACCAAGATATCTATTTATTTGATTTATTTTTTGTCTTCCTTGTTCTCCACTTTCTTTAAGTTCAGTAAAGTAAGGAATAATATCCATCTGTAATATTCCAGTTATAATACTAGCAGAGATATAAGGCATTACACCAAGAGCAAATATTGAAAAATTCTTAAGTGCTCCTCCCCCGATAGCATTATATAGTTCCCATAGTCCTAAACTAGATATAGCTCCTTCTGTTCCTGGTACTGGAATGGTTGTACCAAGAGCGAATATTAGTAGTCCAAATAAGGTAAAACCAATTCTTTTCCTAATATCTTTATTTTTAGGACTAAAGATTAATTTTAGATTTTTAAACATCTAAATCACCTCAGTTTTTCCACCAATATTTTCAATCTTTTCCTTAGCAGTTTTAGAAAAAGCATTTGCCTTAACAGTTAACTTTTTAGTAAGTTCACCAGTTCCTAAAACTTTTACACCATCTAATTCTTTTTTAATTAAATTAACTTCTTTAAGTAATTTAGTATCTACTACTGTGCCATCTTCAAATCTATTTAAATCTTCGACATTTACAGTACTATATACTGTTCTAAAATTATAATTGTTGAATCCTCTTTTTGATAATCTTCTAAATAATGGAAGCTGTCCACCTTCAAAACCAGGTCTTACTCCGCCACCACTTCTTGCATTTTGTCCTTTTTCACCTTTTCCACTTGTTTTACCAGTACCAGATCCTTGTCCACGACCAACTCTCTTTTTAGTCTTAACAGAACCATCTACTGAATATAATTCATTTAATTTCATTATCTTAATTCCTCCACAGTTTTATCTCTCAAGTATGCAACATGACTAGGAGATTTTTGATCTTTAAGTGCTCTTAAAGTAGCTCTAGCAGCATTAATTTTTGTACTAGATCCAAGTGATTTTGAAAGGACATCTTTTACACCTGCAAGTTCTAGCACATCTCTAACTGGACCACCAGCTTTAACTCCAGTACCTTCTTTAGCAGGCTTAAGCATAACACGGCATGCTCCTTCTTTTACAATAATATCATGAGATATCGTTCTATTATCAATTAATTCAACTTTTATTAAATTCTTACTTGCAGCCTCTTTTGCCTTTTTAACGGCATCTGGCATTTCTTTAGCTTTTCCTGTACCTAAACCAACGCTTCCTTTTCTATTTCCAACTACTACAGTAGCAGCAAATCTAAATTGTCTACCACCTTTAACAACTTTAGTAACTCTTCTAATTTCAATTACTTTATCTTCTAAATCAGATTTAGGTCTTGAAGAATTATTATTTCTAGGTCTCTTTTTATCAAACTTACGAGGTTTAGATTCAGTACTTACACTCTTTTTATTTTCTTCATTCATTTCGAGTTTTCCTCCCTTTTGCTTAGAATTCTAAGCCGCCATCACGTGCTGCTTCTGCTAAAGCTTTAACACGTCCATGATAAAGATATCCGCCTCTATCAAATACGACAGCTTTTATTTTAGCTTTTTTAGCTCTTTTTGCAATTTCAGCTCCTACTACTTTAGCAGCTTCAATATTTCCACCATTTTTAAGATTTAATTCTTTTTCTAGTGAAGAAGCACTAACTAAAGTAACACCTTTAACATCATCGATGATTTGAGCTTCAATATTTGCATTAGATCTGAACACGCATAATCTAGGTCTTTCACTAGTACCAGATAAATTTTCTCTGATTCTCTCGTGTCTTACTTTTCTCATTTCATTTCTTGAAACTTTCTTTATCATATTTAAGTCTCCTCCTACAATTATTTAGAAGCTTTCTTTCCTTCTTTACGACGAATTTGTTCACCTTTATATTTAATACCTTTACCTTTATATGGTTCTGGTTTTCTAACTTTTCTTATATTAGCGGCAAATTCACCAACTTTTTCTTTATCAATACCTTCTAGTTCAATTTCTGTATTAGAAATAGCTTTTACAGTAATTCCATTTGGAACTTCCATAATTACTGGATGAGAATAACCTGCTGATATAGTAAGTTTATTACCTTGTACATTAAACTTATAACCTACACCAACAATTTCTAATCCTTTTTTATAACCATCACTAACACCAATTATCATATTTCTAATATTAGCATTAGTAGTACCATGCATAGCATGAGTAAATTTATCATCTTTAAGTGGTTCAACTGTAACAGTACCATCTTCAACTTTAACAGCAATATTTTTAACTAATTCTAAAGATAATTCTCCTTTAGGACCCTTTACTGTAACAGTACTACCTTCTACATTAACATTAACATTTTCGGGAATAGATAAAACTCTTTTACCAATACGACTCATCTATTTCACCTACCATACATAAGCAATTACTTCTCCACCTAAAGAATTTTTTCTTGCTTCTTTATCAGTCATAATTCCTTTAGATGTAGAGATAATAGCAATTCCAAGACCATTTAGAACTGTTGGAAGTTCTTCAGCTTTAGCATATACTCTAAGACCAGGTTTTGAAATTCTCTTAAGTCCAGTAATTACTCTTTCTTTATTTTTATATTTTAAAGTTAATGTTATTGTACCTTGAACAGTTTCATTATTTAATTTATAATCCTCAATAAATCCCTCATCCTTTAAAATTTTAGCAATTTCTAATTTAACTTTAGATGTAGGAATTTCACAAGAGGCACTTCTATTTTGATTAGCATTACGTATTCTTGTAAGCATATCTGCGATTGGATCTGTCATTTAAAATCCCTCCTTCTTATTATTAAAGTCTTACCAACTTGACTTTTTTACACCAGGTATTTGACCTTTATATGCAAGTTCTCTAAAACAAATACGACAAATACCATATTTTTTAAGAACAGCATGAGGTCTACCACAAATTTTACATCTAGTGTATTTTCTAACCTTAAATTTAGGTTCTTTTTCTGATTTAATAATCATTGATTTTCTTGCCATCTTTTATTCCTCTCCTTATTTCCTAAAAGGAACTCCAAGTTCTTTTAATAAATCATAAGCTTCTTCATTTGTTTTAGCAGTTGTAACAATTACGATATCCATTCCTCTTACTTTCTCTACTTCATCAAAATTAATTTCAGGGAAAATAATTTGTTCTTTAATACCGATTGTATAGTTTCCTCTTCCATCAAAACTTTTAGGAGATAACCCTCTAAAGTCCCTAACTGCAGGAAGTGAAATACTAACTAACTTATCTAAGAAATTATACATTCTTTCTCCTCTTAAAGTTACTTTACAACCAATTTTATGTCCTTCTCTTACTTTAAATGAAGCTATAGATTTTTTAGCAGTAGTTTCAACTGCCTTTAATCCTGTTATTTTTTCTAATTCACGAACAGCATTTTCTAAGTTCTTAGAATTAACAGTGGCATCTCCAACACCCATATTTACTACGATCTTTTCAATTTTTGGAACAAGCATTGGTGTTGTATAACCATATTTTTCTGTTAAACTTGGAACAACTTCTTTAATATATTTTTCTTTTAGGCGGTTCATCTACTCTCGCCCTCCTTCCAAATTAGTCAATCTTTTCATTAGATTTTTTTGATATTCTAATTTTTTTACCTTTACTATCTTTTTCGACTTTAACCTTTGTAGGCTTTTTAGTTTTTGGATCAAGAAGCATTACATTAGATCCATGAATTGGTGCTTCAACTTCAATAATTTCACCATTTCCATTATTGTTTTTAGGCTTTAAATGTTTCTTAACAATATTAACACCTTCAACTACAACTCTATCACCAACAATTTTAGTAATCTTTCCTTCTTTACCTTTATTAGAACCGGAAACCACTACTACTTTATCACCAGTTTTTAGTTTTCTCATATTTCCTCCTTTACAGTCTTATAGCACATCTTTTGCTAAACTTACAATCTTAGTAAAATCTTTATCTCTAAGTTCACGTGCTACTGGACCTAAAATACGTGTACCTACTGGACTCTTATCATCTTTAATAATAACGCAAGCATTATCATCAAATCTAATATAACTACCGTCTTCTCTTCTAACTCCTTTTTTAGTTCTTACTATAACAGCTTTAACAACTTTACCTTTCTTTATAGTACCGTTAGGAGTAGCTTTCTTAACTGTAGCAACTACTATATCTCCAATATTACCTGTTTTTACTTTACTTCCACCTAGAACTCTGATAACTAATACTTCACGAGCTCCACAGTTATCCGCTACTTTTAAGCGGGTTTCTTGTTGTACCATATTTTTTTCCTCCTTCTAAGATAAGAGCTTATAGAATAACAGCTTTCTCTATTACTTCTACTAATTCATATCTTTTAGTTTTAGATAATGGTCTAGTTTGGGCTAAGCGAACTTTATCACCAACATGAGCGATATTATTTTCATCATGAGCAGCATATTTTTTTGAATATTTTACTCTTTTACCATATAATGGATGTTTTCTATAAGTTTCTACCTTAACAGTAATAGTCTTATCTGCTTTATCAGAAACAACAACACCAATTAATTCTCTTCTTTCCTTGTTCATATTTTGCACCTCACTTACCCTTCTACTCTCTCATTAAGAATAGTATTAATTCTAGCTACAGTTTTTCTAAGTTCTCTAATTCTTGCAGGATTTTCAAGCATTCCAGTAGCCTTTTGCATTCTTAAATTGAAAAGTTCCTCTTTACATTCAGTAACTTTTTTAGTTAATTCTTCTGTGGTTAAATTTCTAAGTTCATTAGTTTTCATTAACTTCACCACTTTCTTCTTTCATTACAAACTTACACTTAATAGGTAGTTTATGTGATGCAAGTCTTAAAGCTTCTCTAGCAGTAGCCTCGTCAACTCCATCTATTTCAAACATAATTTTTCCCTCTTTAACAACTGCAACCCAAACTTCAGGATTACCTTTACCTTTACCTTGTCTTGTTTCAAGAGGTTTTTTAGTTAGTGATAAATTAGGGAATATATTAATCCATACTTTACCACCTCTCTTCATATATCTAGTCATGGCAATTCTAGCTGCTTCAATTTGTTGTGAAGTAATCCAAGCACCCTCTTTAGCCATTAAACCATACCTTCCAAAATGAAGTTCAGTATTACCTTTAGCTTTTCCATCATAACGAATACGGAAAGTTTTTCTATGTTTAGTTCTTTTTGGCATTAACATGAGAATTACCTCCCTTTTCATCAAATATTTCACCTTTATAGATCCATACTTTTACTCCAATTTTACCATAAGTAGTATCAGCTTCAGCAGTAGCATAATCAATATCCGCTCTTAAAGTATGTAGTGGAATAGTTCCTTCTGAATATCCTTCACCACGAGCAATATCTGCTCCACCAAGACGTCCTGATACTAATGTTTTAATTCCTTTTGCCCCAGCTTTCATCGTATTTCTAATAGCTTTCTTTTGAGCAACTCTAAAAGATACACGATTTTCAATATTATGAGCAATATTATCTGCAACTAATTGTGCAACCATATCTGGATTTTTTACTTCAACAACAGATATTTGTACATCTTCACCAATTAGCTTTGATACTTCTTTTTTAATCTTTTCGATTTCAACACCACTTTGACCAATAATTAAACCAGGTTTAGCAGCATACACAAATATTTCACATCTTTTAGCAGTTCTTTCAATTATAATTTGTGAAATTCCTGCTGTCTTAAACTTTTTATTTAAATATTTACGAACTTTATAATCATTATTTAAATATTTAGCAAAATCTTTTTCAGCATACCATTTAGATTCCCAGTCCTTATTGATACCAATTCTAAGTCCTGTTGGGCTAACTTTTTGTCCCATTAAAGTGTCCTCCTTCTTTTATTTTTCAGCCACTACTACAGTAATGTGACTTGTTTTATGATCGTTTCTACCTGTACGACCTCTTGAATCAAATTTAATTCTTTTAATTACCAATGCTTCATCTACATAGCATTCTTTTACATAAAGATTTTCTTCCTTCATGTTAAAATTATTAACAGCATTTGCTATAGCAGATTCAAGTACTTTAGAAATTACTCTAGATGCTCTTTGAGGTTGATTAGCAAGAATAGCTCTTGCTTCATCAACGTTTTTACCCCTTATTAAATCAATAATAAGTCTTGTTTTTCTAGGAGCAATTCTAACTGTTTTTGCTACAGCTTTAGCTTCAGTTCTTTCCATTTTTTCCTCCTTTAAGAAAATTATTTCTTATCTGATCCGTGTCCGCCAAACTTTCTAGTAGGAGAAAATTCTCCTAATTTATGACCAACCATGTCTTCAGTTACATAAACTGGAATAAATTCTTTACCATTATGTACCGCGAAAGTATGACCAATAAATTCAGGATAGATTGTTGAACGACGAGACCAAGTTTTAACAACTTCCTTTTTACCAGATTCATTTAATGCTCTTACTTTATTTAATAATCTATCAAAGACATAAGGTCCTTTTTTTATACTTCTAGCCATTTTTTAAATCTTCCTTTCTTTATTTCTTACGACGAGTCACGATATATTTATCAGACTGTTTATTATTTTTTCTTGTCTTATATCCAAGAGCAGGTTTACCCCAAGGTGTCATTGGTCCACTTCTACCAATTGGAGCTCTACCTTCACCACCACCATGTGGGTGATCATTAGGGTTCATAACAGAACCTCTGACAGTAGGTCTAAATCCTTTATGTCTAGTTCTTCCAGCTTTACCAACTTTAACTAGTCCATAATCTTCATTTCCAACTACACCAACAGTAGCTCTACAAGTACCAAGGATCTTTCTTGTCTCACCACTTGATAATCTAACAAGAACGTATTTATCTTCTCTACCAAGAATTTGCGCAGAAGTTCCAGCACTTCTTGCTAGACTAGCTCCTTTACCAGGTTTAAGTTCGATATTATGAATTACTGTTCCAACAGGAATATTCATAATAGGAAGAGCATTTCCTACTTTAATATCAACATTTTCCCCAGATTCTACTATATCTCCTACTTTTAATCCTTTAGGAGCAATAATATATGCTTTTTCTCCATCTTTATAAGTAAGTAGTGCAATATTAGCACTTCTATTAGGATCATATTCAATAGCAGTGACAGCAGCAGTTACACCATCTTTTCTTCTTTTAAAATCAATTATTCTATATTTTCTTTTAACTCCGCCACCTCTATGTCTAACAGTAATCTTACCTTGATTATTTCTACCATTAGTCTTCTTTTTAGTTACTGTTAGACTTTTTTCTGGAGTACTTTTAGTAATTTCTTCACTAGTTAAGACAGATCTTTGTCTTGTACCATTTGTTGTTGGTTTATAAACTCTTATAGCCATTTCATTTCCTCCTTACTTTAGTTAAAACTAATAGTATCGCCTTTCGCGAGTGACACAATAGCTTTTTTATATTTATTAGTCATTCCTGTATATTTTCCAACTCTCTTTTTCTTTGGATGAGAGTTAACAATATTAACCGCTACTACTTTAACATTAAACTTCTTTTCTATAGCTTGCTTAATTTCAGTTTTATTAGCTTTTGTAGAAACCTTGAAAGCATATTTACCTTCAGCTTCCATATTAGCAGTTTTCTCAGTAATAACTGGTGCTATAATTATATCTAAATAATTATTCATTATTTAAGCACCTCCTCTAAAGTTTTTAAAGCTTCTTCTTCAATTAATAAATTATCAGATGAAACCAAATCATAAGTATTTATTTCACTAGGTAAAACAATTTTTACATTAGCTAAGTTTCTAGCAGCTAAACAAACATTGTCAGTAAGTTCATTAACGCATATTAATACTTTTTGATTAGTTAAATTTAATCCTTCTAATAAACTTATCATTTCTTTAGTCTTATTAGTTTCAAAATTAATTTTATCAACTACGATAAGTTCTTTATCTAATACTTTGTAAGACAAAGCACTTTTTAATGCTAATCTTTTTTCCTTTTTATTCATTTTCTTTGAATAATCCCTAGGTACTGGTCCAAATACTATTCCACCATGTCTATAGTGTGGTGCCCTAATACTACCTTGTCTAGCATTACCAGTTCCTTTTTGCCTATATGGCTTTCTTCCACCACCTGATACTTCGCTTCTCGTTTTTACTTTTGCAGTGCCTTGTCTAGCTCCTGCCATTGCAGCAACTACTGCATCTTTAATTACAGCATCATTTGGTTTTACATTAAATATGTTATCTTCTAATTTTATATCCTTAACCTTTTCGCCCTTTAAGCTTAAAACATCTATTTTTTTAGACATAATTTCCTCCTTTATCATCACAATTATTTTACATTAAAATATCGTCAAATTATTATTCAGCAGTTTCTTGTGATGTCTCATTAGCTTCTGCTAATTCTTCGTTAATAGTTTCCATAGTTTCTTCTGCTACTTCTTCAGTAGTTTTACCATCTTCATAAACCACTAACTCCACTGGAGTATTATTTTTATCTCCAGTCTTAACTGCAGTCTTTACTAATACTAAAGAGTTTTTAGGTCCAGGAACACTTCCTTTAATTAAGATAACATTATTTTCCAAATCAACCTTTATTACTTCAAGGTTTTGAATAGTAACTTGCTCGTTACCCATATGTCCAGGTAATTTCTTTCCTGGTAAAACTCTCATGGGAAGCATAGTTCCCATCGAACCTACACCTCTATGATATTGAGAACCATGACTCATAGGTCCTCTACTTTGGTTATATCTTTTAATAACACCTTGAAAACCTTTACCTTTAGAAGTGCCAGTCACATCAACCATTTCTCCTGCAGCAAATACATCTGCCTTAAGTACATCTCCTAAAGCATAACCACTAACATCGACACCTCTAATTTCTTTTAAGAAGCGCTTAGGGGTAGTATTTGCTTTTTTAAGATGACCCATTTCAGGTTTATTACTACGTGATTCTTTTTTCTCTACTGTAGCAAGTTGAATTGCTTCATATCCATCAGTCTCTTTAGTCTTGATTTGTGAAACAACATTATCTTCAACTTCAATAACAGTAACAGGAATAAGTTTACCATCAGTAGTAAATACTTCTGTCATTCCTTTTTTTCTTCCTAAGATTCCTTTCATTTTTTCCTCCTACTATTTTTTAATTTTTATATCAACACCACTTGGTAAGTCCAAATGAGCTAGTGCATCAATTGTTTCCTTACTTGGATTAATGATATCGATAAGTCTCTTGTGAGTTCTCTTTTCAAATTGTTCTCTTGAATCCTTATATTTATGTACCGCTCTTAAAATTGTAATTTTTTCAATTTCTGTTGGTAGTGGTACAGGACCAGACACTTCACCACCAGTTCTTTTTACAGTAGCCACTATTTTAGCAGCCGCATTATCAAGAACTCTGTGATCGTAAGCTTTTAATTTGATTCTCACGATTTCTTTTGCCATAGTTGTCCTCCCTTCGCCTATATCTTGGTATAGACATAGCTCCGAACGAATTACCTGATATCCCTTTATTTTTATTGACAACTTAACCGGGTGTATCAGCAACTTCGCACATCTAAGCCAGTCACAC
>CAMEJC010000018.1 GCA_945919295.1 uncultured Mycoplasmatota bacterium | reverse complement strand
TTATAAAAGAGTGATTTTCATCACTCTTCATAATCAATTCATTTATCAAATTTATTGTCTACCAACACTATTTGACAAAGAACCCTTATATTTATTTACTTTTTTTCCTCTTTTTTCTTAATTTTCTTTTTAGGAAAAAATCTCTTTGAATCTTCATCATAGACAGTAACAACATGATCCTTAGTGACATTTATAATAATGCTTCGATCAAAATATTTTTCTTGTTCTTCACTAGTAAGTTCATCAAATACATAATAAAGTTTTTTTCTTATTTCATTTCCTCTATAAGTAAGAGGTTTCTCTGCTAAATATATTTGATCACCTATATGCCAAAGCATTCTTTGTTCTGATGACATATTATTAATCTCTTCATTTAATAAATTATCAACATATATACTACTATTTCTATTATCACCAGATTCTTTTTCAATAACAAGAGGAATTACTCTCATACTATAAAATTTATTATTTTCCGTCATAAAAAAATTCACCTCCTTAATTTATTTTAAATACCTTATCTTTATATCAGTGTCAAACTCATTATCAAAGAAAAGATTGTTTAATGTTTTCTTATCATAGACAAGGGTTAAAGAATTATTTTCAATGTACACTTTAATTATATTATCAAATTCATTAATTATTCTATCTACATATTCATTTTTCTTTCTTTCAATATCATTTTTAGTAAGAGAAATATTCGTATTTTTATCAATAACAACCTGCCCATTTGCAATCATAACATCTTCATCAAATATTTTTTCTGCAATATACCCTTTAGTATAACTATATTTAGAAAGTAGATCTGTCGTAGTTAAAAGTTTTTCAGTACCTAAATCAATATTTGTAGTTACAACATAACTTCTAATATTATCATCAAATAATTCTTCATCTAAAGTAAAATTTATTTCATAAAATATCGATAAAACCGTTCCATTAATATGTGTTTTAATACTACTAGTCGCAGTATTCACCGGAACATAATTTTCCCTTGGCATTATTTCATTATAATACCCCGTAATATAATCGATAAGTTCATCTTCTTCTTTTAAAAACGTACTTATACTATCATTATTAATATTCTTAATATTAACTCTCGATACATTAATACTACTATAAGCATCATCATAATTACTAAAGATTACAGGTTTTGTTTCAATATAATCTTTAATATCATACTTTACAAACGTATTTTCATTTCTATTACCATAGCCCTGTTTTTCAAATAAACAATATAATCCAAATCCCACCAGTAATAAAATAATCGATGCAATTATTACTAAGAATTTAGCTTTTTTATCAGTCATAATTACCTTCCTTCATGTAATTATTATAATACATTTTTTTTATTTTGCAAAGTATTTTATAAGAAATAATCACTTTTATAAAAGAAAAAACTATCTCGTGAGATAGACATATCTATTTTCCATTTTTAATTCTCTCTGATTACTTTGAACTATTATCAAAGTAGCAAGTACTAATAATAAGTAAAAAATTATTACTCCTCTATTTTTCTTAATTATTTCCATATCTATCATCCTTTCCTTACATTAATATATTAACACATACTTATGTTCGTGTCAATATAAAAAATAAAAAATACGAATATTTGTTTGACATTTTACATTTTATATGTTAATATTATAAATGAAAGGAGCAATTAGATGGTTAAAGAAACTAATAAAAGCAAAGATGGAAAATTAACAAAAAGACAAAAAGATATATTAGAATATATAAAGAAGTTCTCGGCAGAAAAAAAATACCCTCCCTCAATTAGAGAAATAGCGGCCAACTTCAGTTTAAGTTCTCCCGCTACTGCTCATGTACATGTAAAAAAATTAATTGAAAAAGGATATTTAACTAGAGGAACAGGAAGCAATCATTTGTTAGAACTCCAAGTTCCAAATGAATATGAAAAAAGAAGTGACGATGTTGTAACAGTACCACTTCTTGGTAAAGTTACCGCGGGTAATCCCATTGAAGCAATAGAAGTTCCAGATGAAGTAATTAGTCTTCCATCATACTTACTTCCTAAAAGAAAAGAAGTGTTTACTATTAGAGTTGAAGGAGATTCAATGATTAATGCTGGTATCTACGATAAAGATATTGTTATCGTTGAAAAATGTAAAACTGCCAAAAATGGAGATATAGTTGTAGCTATGGATGAGGAAAATCAAGTTACTATTAAAAGATTTTATAGAGAAAATGATTATATTAGATTACAACCAGAAAATGACTATATGCTACCTATCATTCTTGAAAATGTTACTATTTTAGGAAAAGCAATCGGCTTATATCGAAAATTTTAATAAAAAAAGACTCACTATTCAAGTGAGCCTTTTTTTATTATTCTTCATCTTCTTCTTTTTTATATAAAATAGGTCCATTTACTACTAAATTAGTAACATTATAAACGTTTACTCCAGTTTTAGGTGGTTCAATATCACCAGTACCAACATTTTTATCATAATAATATATTACATATATAGTTCCATCAACATAAGTACCAGTTTCCTTTCCAACTACTTCAATTAATTTATACCCTTCAATATCTTTAGCAGTTGTCTGATATTCATCACCTACTATACCAATAGTTACAACACTTTCTAATAGTTCATTACCATCAGTATCAACATATTTAGCAATAACATTACCTTCTTTAATAAACTTAGCATATAAAGTAATTTCCTCAATACCAGTAGTAACATCATTAAAATCACTAAGTACTTTAGTATTTTGATAGAATGGTATTACAAGTAATTTATATAGTTCTTCAAAATTACCAATACTTGCATAATAAGCTGCTAATTCAGTGTCTTCATATTTTGGAACAAACCATCCTAAGAAAACATATCCTTCTTTATAAGCCTTAGGCATAACTTTTTCAGCTAAGTCTAAACTGTTACCAAAAATAGTTATATCAGATGTATATCTATCAGAAGTTCCATTATTAGTTTGATCTGTTTTACTACTACCAATAATTACTTCACCAGCAGTACTTCCTTCATAATCTACTACACCTTCAGTAGCATCATAATCTACAACAGAGACAGGTGTCCACACATAAGCATTACCGCTTTCACCTTCGATTAAGTCTTCACCTAATTCGTTATATCTAAATGTATAAGTATATTCTTTTCCAGTATTTGGATCATAGTATACAAAAGTGTGAATTCCTTCGCCACCTACTTCTTTGTTAATCTCACTATTCAAATCAAATCTTGTTAGAGCAGTACCGTCAGAATTTACTGGTGCAAGATATTGTGTTAATTCCTTTTCACCATTTTCAAAGGTAATAACTGGATTTAAAACATTTTCTTTTAATTCTTTTAAAGCTTCAGCAGTCGTCATATTATCGAATTCAGCTTGTAATGACCCACTTATAACGATAGTTCTACCAGTATTTTGCTCAGAAGCATTCCAATCGTCGTATAATTCGCCAGCAGAACTATTAAACTCTTCATCAGATGTAATAGCAGCTACTGTCGTACCAGTTACATATAATCTTACATTACCACCTGAAGTATTATAAAAACTTATGCCACTGACACTATCAAAATTAGTTACACTATCAATTATTGTTAAAGTTCCTGGATAAATTCTTGCCGCAGCAGCAGAACTTCTCGAAGTAGAGTATGTTCTTTCACCATCTTTGTAAGAAATTAATTTAGAATTATTAGAAACGATGGAATTTCCATAAAAGACCATTCCAGCAAGTTTATTATCTACTGTTTCAATAGTAGAATTATTAACGTTAGCATTAGTCATACCAGTAAAACCAAAACTACCATTACCTTCAGCATATAAATATGAATTTATAATATCAATACCTTGACAATCAAACTTCATTCCAGCGGAAGCATTGCCGTTTGCAACGACATTTGAATCAATTATTTTAATTCTGCGATTACTATTTGCTCCAGTATAACCGTTTTTACTGTTGTTAAGTAAATATAGGTTAGACTTTTCAATAAGGAATGTTACATTGTTATAACTAAATCCCTCATCAGAAATAGCAGAATAGCCAGATTTACAATTTTCAATAGTAACTGTAGCATTACTGAATATCATTGTAGAACTACCTGTTGTATGAGCCTCATCTTTAGTATCATAGTTAAGTCTATAAATAGCAGCACCATTAGCTAAATTTTTTATAGTTAGATTAGCATTAGTAACGCTTAACTGATTCTTAACTGTTTCAGTTTCTCCATAAATGAAGATACCAGTTCCCGTAGCAGCTGATCCAACAGCACTACCATCATCACTTGTTTCACCTCTTGCAACACTGTTTTGAATAATAACATTTCCAGAAGCAATATTTAAAGATGCTGAACTTCTACCTACTACATTACTGTGAACTCCTAATCTCATACCACCAGTATAATCTGTAATTGTTAGTGTGTATTTGTTAGCATTCACTAAAGTACTACCACTTCTTACAAATATACCTACAGGAGCACCACTTTGACCACTAGTATACTGTCCATCTAATACCGTATTTGCATTAAGTGTTACATTACTATTTGCCTCAGTTATAATACGAAGCTTAGTGTAATCTCCAGCAAGTACAATAGTAGTATCATCCTTAGTACTACGTACTATCTTATACTGATAATCACCAGGTAAAACATTAATTACTCCACCTTGAATAGTAATAGCATCAATTTCATCTTGTGACATATCAGCAGTTATCGTATTAGCGACATCAGCTTTTACACTAATATTTAAAGTAAAAATACTTACTATCAAAATTAGTGCATACATAAATAACTTATTTTTTTTCATTTATATCACCTTTCTTATAAACAAAGAAGACATAATATTATAAATAGAAAATTTTGTTATTCTTTCGGTAATAAATTATTTATATCTAGAATTATAATTTATAACCAAAACCCCAAGTAACAAAAAGAATATATGCCATAAGTCCTCTTGTTTTGGTTATATATAATATATTCATTTTTTTATTTTGTCAATAAGAAAAATGCCTAAAAATATTCTTTTTAGACATTTTATCTATTTTTATCTATAAAAATAACCATTTAAAACATTAGGATAGTTATTCATATATCTAGGATTAAAAGTATATATATTATAATCACTTGTATGATATCCCTCTACTAAAGCATAGTGAAGATGTGCTCCATTAGTACATTTATCATAACCACCATTTAATACAGATGTCGATTCTCCACCAACAGTCCCAATTACTGTATTAACGTTTACAATATCGCCAATTTTTACTTTAATATCTAGTAAATGGCCATAAATAGAAGTATATTCTTTTTCATTTACCAAGTAATATATCCAAATAATATTTCCACCACAACTAGCTTCTTTAACAATACTAGCAACTATTCCTGTACCAGAGGCATAGACATCATTTCCTTCCTTATTACAACCCAAATCAATACCTTTATGTGTATTAATAACACCTACAAAATAATCTTTAGTAACACATCCTTTCATTAAAGGATATGTTAAGCTATCATTATTTTCCATATTAAGACATAATGACAAATCTGTATATCTATCACAACCCATTTTTTCATATTTTGCAATTTCCTTTTTTAAAGTAAGAATATCCATATCAAGAGAAGTGCTAATACTCTCTAAATTATAAGAAGTAACACCTTTTAAAACCATTTCTAACTCTCTAAACTTTTCTCTTTCTTTATCTATTTTATCTCTTTTATCACTAAGTTCTTCTTTTTTTATATCAAGTTCTTTAATTTCTTTATTTAAATTACTGATCAAATTATTATTATATTCAGTTATTCTCTCTACTATCATATATCTATAAATAAGTTCAGAATAACTATCAGAATCAAAAATATATTCCAAATAAGTATTTTCTCCAGTAGAAATCTGATTAAATATAAGTAAATTATCAATTTCTTTCTCAATACTTTTAATACTTTCTTCTTTTAGTAAAATATCATTATTAAGATTATTTATTTCCTCATTTAAAGTATCAACAATAATTTCAATATCAAAACTCGTTTTCATAATTTCTTCCATATCGTCAGAACTGAGATAAGTATATAATTCTTTCTGTTCTTCTAAAGTATTAAGTTCATAATATAAATCATTAATATTCTTCGCAGACACCCTTACCATAAATAAACTAGAAATTAAAATAAACAAAAATATCTTTCGCATAATCCCCCCATAATTAATTATCTATTTTAACTCAAATATATCCCCTTGTCAATTTACATTTAAACATTTTTTTCGTCAAATTAATATAATTTATTTACATATTTAAAAATGTAAACCAAAAAGAAAAATTGTCACTTAAGTAACAATTTTAAAGCTTCCTTAATTTGTTCTTCCACAGGTAATTGATTATTAATCTTACCCATAATTTTTTTAATATCAGTTTGTTTATATCCTAAACCAAGTAAAGCTCCCATAAGTTCATTAGAATGATCTTCTCGAGCAAATAATCCAGTATTAATAACATTAAGTTTCCCCTTTAAATCCAAAATAACTTGTCTTGCAACCTTATCGCCAATTTTTGGGAACTTTTTCAAATAACCAATATTTTCAGTTTCAATTGCTTCTTCAATCAAATTAATTGATCCTGTTGCAAGCATTGGAAGAGCCATCTTTGGTCCAAGACCCTTTACCGATATTAATTTTAAAAATAATTCTTTTTCCTCTTTTGTTTTAAATCCATATAAAGTATACTCATCTTCTCTAATATTGGAATAAGTATAAATAGTATAATCTTTATCAATCATAAAACCATAAGGATTAGGAACATAAATAAGATATCCAATACCATGATTATCAATAATAATATAATTCGGTTCTACTTCTTTAATAGTACCACTTATATAACCATACATTATTTCATATCCTTTATATCTTTACTCGTAACATTCTTAAATGATTCATCATCAACCGATTTAATCATAGTATCTGCTTTATGAATCTTATCGATAGCCTCTTTAATCATAATACCAAGTAGTTCACGGTAATCAATATTTTTATCTTCAAATAAATGATGGGAAAAGAAATTAGGAATAGTATTTATTTCATTAATATATAGTTTTTTCTTTTTATTATCATAAATGTAATCAATACGAGCAACACCATTAAGAGATAAAGCTTTATAAGCTTCCTTACTAGTCTTTTCAATTTCTTCAGTTAAAGTTTTAGAAATCGAAGCGGGATATGTTCTCTTATAGGTATCATCATTATCATCATCTTTACGATATTTATCATAATAATCACAAGGTTCATCTTTATTAATTTCTTCAATCACAGAACCAATTAACTTCCCTTTACTAAGAAGAACTGCCATATTATATTCTCTTCGATCAGAAATATATTCCTCAACTAAAACACGATCATCTTTTTGCATAACTTTTGCAAGTGATGATTCAAGTTCTTCTTTTCTATTAACTAGTTCAATACCAATACTACTTCCCAATCGAGCAGGTTTAACAATAAGTGGATAAGATAATTTATCAATTTTTTTAAATATTTCCTCTTTATCTATTCTATAATCATTATCAGTAAAATGTACATAATCAGTAACAGGAAGATTATTAGCTTCAAGTATTTGCTTAGTAAACACTTTATCTTGACAAGCCGAAGAAGCATAAATATCACTTCCGACAAAAGGAATACCTAAAGTTTCCAAGTATCCAACAATACCACCGTCTTCCGTATTCTTGCCATGAACAATTGGAAAAGCCAAATGTATTTCTTTATATTCCTTTTTAAATAATCCAGTAGTTTGAAGAATAAACTTCCCATTTTTATTGATTAAATTAACCTTTTTAGCATATCTATTAATCAAATTAAAATCTTTATAACTATCAATATATCTAAGCATACCTCCACTATAAATAGTTAAATCTTCAGCAATATAAATAGGAATAACTTCATATCTTTCTTTATCAATATTATCCATAGCCTGAATTGCCGTTAATATTGATAATTCATGTTCAAGACTCTTTCCACCAAAAATAACTCCAATACTTAATTTCATCATAACACCTCTAAATATATTATATAATATATTTATCTTTTTTTAAAGAAAAAAATATAACTTTACAAATTTATTATATTTCTTAAAATAATAATTTACTTTTCAATTATTTTTATTCTTCTAATAATTCACTTAAAGCAACCATTTCATAACCCTTACTATTTATATATTTAGTTATAACTTGAATATTATTTAAATTATTAAGTAAAATAATACTACCATTAGATAAATTATTTTTAATTTCCATATAATTTCCAATTATATTAGGTAATACTACATACATATTCTTTTTATTACATATTTCCAATATGTCTTTATTTTTTTCCTTAGCTAAACAATAAATAGATTTATTTTTCGAAGCCCTTTCAATTATAGCATTATCAATAGTTAATACTTTATCATTATATATACCATTATTTCCATAAGTATATATTTCTTTATTTTTCAACCTATTAATATTATTAATAGTTAAATAGTTATGACTAATAAATAAAGTAATATTATCCAAATTAATTAATGCTTCAAATTCATTACTATTTAGAATATATAATAAAGCCACCTTATTTTTATTATTATTTCCTTTTATAATATACTTATCTTTATTATTAGATAAAGTATTACTAGGATAAATATCTTTATATACTAAAGCATCTTCCCTAAAGACCCCACCTACCCTCATTTCATCATAACTCTTATCTAAATCTATTTTTCTTCCTTTCAATCCTGGTACTATTGTATTATCTTCAATAATTGCATTAACTGGCATAACTTCATATTCATCCTTAATACTACTTATTTCCATCATTAAAGGATCCTTTTTATTAATTAAATTAATTACTTTATCAGTATAAAAAAAACTAAAACAAATAAGAAATAAAAGAAAAATTATTTTTATTATTTTCTTCAAGTTGTACCACCCAATTAATTATATGTCTCAAAAACAGTAAAAGTACCATTCTCAAAGAATAGTACCCTAATTTCTATTTTTTAGCTTGACTAAGTGCCGAATCCAAAGCCTCATACAAAGCATCAATTTTAATTGTACAACCACTTACTGCATCAGTTTTGCCATCTTCATCTAAGACAATATTGTCAATACCTTGATTATCAATAACATATTTTTCTAAAGCTTCGGCTTGTTCATACCATTCACCAACAGATGAACCATATTGACTTCCATACATACCATAATCTGCTCCTAATGCTTTTTTAGTTGTCTTAACACCATCACTAGTTGTATAAGTAGTATCAAGATCAACATCAGTAATTTTACCATTACTATCTATCGTTACAATCGCAGTAGCAGTATTGTCTCCACCATAAGTATCTGATGCAGTACCAGTATATACTCCTTCTTTATACCCTTTTGAACAACCACTTAATAATGCTAAGCTAACTATTCCAATTAAACATATTCTCTTCTTCATTTTCTATTCCTCCTACCATATATATTATAATGTATTTTTAATTATTTTACTAGTCATAAATTACATTTTATAATTATTTAGACATTTTTTTACTTTAATTTCTATTCTAAACACACCATATTTATAAATATCATCGTCTTTATATACAAGTCTTATTTTATCAATTTTTTAGTACCATCAAGTAACTTCTTAGCAACAATTCCAATTATAATACCAGTAGGAATTGAAAACAAAAGAAGATAAGGCAAATAATAGATTACATTAGAATTATTTAAAAGAAACATACCAATTAAAACTTGTCCAATACTGTGACTTATACTTCCAATAACGGATATACCAATTATCGATAATTTAGTCTTTCTAGCCAAAGTCATAGCTATAATACTAAATATAGCTCCTGATAGAGAAAAGAAAAAATTAAATCCAAATCCTGTTCTAACTAAAGAAACAATAAATACTCTAACTAAAGATATTATCAAAGCTGTTTTAAAATTATATTTATATAATGCAAAAATAATAACAATATTAGCAAGACCAAGTTTAAGTCCTGGAATAAAATCCAAAGCAAAAGTAAAATAACTTTCTATTATCGCAATAACAACAGACATAGCGGTAAGAATTCCAATTATTGTAATATCTTTTGTTTTCATTAATAAACCACTCCATCTATATCATTATTATCTTTTTTATTAATTATTTTAATTACTATCTTATTAGGTAAACATATTATTGGCCTTAAACTATCATTAGTAAATCCTTCTTTAGAACATAAATGTTTTGAAGAAGTTTCCTCTTTCACTCTGATCTTTTTATCTAAAACCTCAATAACAACTTCCCCAAGAGCGCCATCAACAATATATTCTCTATTAATATTCATATCGATAGTAAGAACTATTCTATCTTCATAATAGACCACAGCCATACTTCCTTCTTTTTTATTTAAATTAATAAGAACCAAACTTACTATCACAATAATAAGCATAATTCCTATTAATTTTACATCACTTTTATTCATAATCAAATCCATCACTTCTAATAATATTACCTTGATCAATATACCAAATAGCCTCAATATCAGGATTATTATTAACAATTTCAAGTCCCTCTTCTACCGGTAGAAGGAAAAGATAAGTACTGTAAATATCCGAAATAGTAGAATCACTACTTATTACTGTAACAGACTTCATATAATTACCTGGATATTTAGTTATAGGATTAATAATATGATTATAATTAACATCATCTAACAGACAATATCTCTGATAATTTCCCGAAGTAACTACTGATAAATTATTAATATTAACCTTAACAAAAATATCATTTACATTATCAGGATCAGCAATTCCTATCACATATTTATCTTTATTATAAGCTTTTCCCACTTTAACATTACCACCAGCATTAATTACATAAGAATTAATATTATTATCTTCCAAATATTTACCTACTAACTCTGTCACATATCCTTTAGCAAGACCTCCCAAATCTAATCTAATATCATTCTTTTTATAGTATATATCATCATCTAAACTAATATCATCTATATTTATATTAACATCAAGTTCATCATCACTAGGAAGAATATCACAATTATCAATAAACCTTTTCCAAACACCAGTCAAATTACCCGAAGCAATATTAAATAATCCATCAGTCATATCATAATAATCAATTCCCAAATCAATTATATCAGATAACCTCTTATCTAATTTAATTTCTTCTCCATTATCTAATATTTCATTCAAATAATAAACATTAACCATTCCATCATAACTATTATATTTATCAGTAAGTTTATGATAAGTATCATATAAATAATCAATATCATCAAATATCTTATTCATTTCATTCTCACTTTTTACCGAATTAATTTTAATATTTATATATGTATCCATATAAAAATAACTTCTGGAATATTCTTTATATGTATTCATATTGACAAATACCAAAATCAAAGCCGCTAGTATTAAAAGCAATATTATAATAGGTATAATTTTTTTATTTTTCATATCACATCACAATATAATTGTACTAAATGAAAAATACTAAGTCAAGAAAAAGAAGAATAATTACTAGTTATTCCTCAATAAATGTTAAAATATCTTGATATATCATTTCATTTCCTAATTCATTAAGCAATTCATGTCTTTTACCTCTATAAAGTCTCGATTTAATATTATTGTATCCAATTTCTTTTAAAAATTCTATTAAATCATTAAATTCATCAATACCTTGAATCACTGGATCATCTTCTCCTGCAATTACAAAGATATTTAAATTTTTATTACTAACATTCCAATCCTTCTTATTAAAAGATTCCTTCATTAGTTTATATAAATTCAAAAAACCATTCGTTGTAAATACATAACCACATAAGTCATCATTATTGTACTTATTGACCGTCTCACTATTCGAGCAAACCCATTCATTTTCTATTTCATTATTTCTATTATAATTACCAAAAGTCAATTTATTTAAAAATTTGTTTACTTTTTTATCTCCAAATAATCCTGATACTTTAGCAAAAAATATCCCTACATTAGTTAAATTATTTCTCGTCGGTGGTCCACATAAAATTACTTTTTTAATTTCTAAATCATACTTTTTCAAATAATTTCTCACTACTAATGTTCCCATACTATGACTAAACAAAAAACAATCCAAATCTTTATATTTTTCTTTAATATATTTTGTAACTTGATGTAAATCATCTACTATATAACTAATATCATCAGTATAAAAATATCCCAAATCATTTTTATCTTTAACACTAGCTCCATGTCCTCGATGATCGTGAATAACACTTACATATCCATAATCAGCTAAATAGCGCATAAAATCATAATATCTTTCCTTATGTTCAGACATACCATGAGATATCTGCACTACTCCTTTAGGTTTAGTTTTCGGTTCAATAATTGCAACTTCTAACTCTAACCCATCTTTTTCTGATTTAATTTTTATCGTTTTCATATTAAATATCATCCCATCTCTCTATAATATTAATTTTCTTCAATTAATACTTCTCTATTATCAATAGTAATACCATATAACTGACTAACATAACCATTATCTATTTCAGATACTAATTTAAAACCCACTATATTTAAAGTATTCAACCTCGTAAATAAAAAATCACTATCAAAAGTATATTCATAATTAATATCTTTTAGAGACATAAATACATTACCAGAAGTAGTCAAAATAAGTAGTTTAGCATTTCCCGTACAGCAAATATCTCTCTTAGCTATTTTATCAACCTCTTCCGTATCAAAAACAAGTCTTTCTTCATTAGTAGTTTTATTTAAAGCAAATAACTTTTTATCTTTAACATAAATATCATAATAAACCTCTTCATCTTCACTAGATTCTCTATAACCTAGTATTTCTATTTTATCTAGTAGTTCAATTAAAACTTCTTTTTTATCTTCACTACAAATCTGTAAATCAGATGGATAAATCAGATCCTCTTTTCTCTTATTTTCAGTAAGGCATTTCCCAATAGCATCTTCCTTAATAACAATATATTTCTCCGAAATTCTCCCTCTAGAAGTACACAAATCTATCATATCTTCAGTAATTTTCGTCCCTTTATAAGTATTTGAAACTAGACAAATATATTCTACTTTATTACTATATTTATAAGCAAACATAAAAACAAGCAATAAAATAACCAAAACTGTTCTTATCAATCTAGATTTATCTTTCACACTTTAACCTCCATATTAATTATTACTAACTAAATTTTATCATAAAAAAATATACTTTGTAAAGAAAAAAAGAAGAAATATAAAACACTTATATTTCTTCTTGTCACAAATATCTAATGACAATACATTATATTTAATTCAATCTCTTTTTATGACTTATTCTTGTATTACCATTCTTTTTCCTTATTAAAATAATTGAAAAAGTAATAATCGTTATAGCAAGTACTATAATAGATATAAGAAAGTAGAGAAAATAATTATCCGCCTTTTTCTTGTATATATCAACTAAATCATCATTAAATCTTTGAACAGTATTTTCTAGTTTATCATATATGTAAAGTCCCTTTTTGCCAGTAATCTCATTTTCAGCATAAATAAGATAAAAATTACTATTACCATTTTTTAAAACATAACCATCAATCTTATTACCATTATATTCAAATGATTTTTTAACATAATCACTTGGTATCATATCTTTAGGCATCTCAAGAATATTTAAATATATACCACCAATTTTATAACCATGATACAAACTATACTTATTGTTTTTTTCATCATATAAATAATATCTAGCATTTCCCTGCTGATCTTTAAGACCAATTAAAATTCTTTTTGTAACATTATTTTTATAGCATAGAACATCATCATTACCAATTTTAACTGATGATTTCTCATAATTTTCAGGAGGTTCTAATACGCCTTCCTTTCGAATAACAGTAAATTTTTTCTTATCAATTGTTACTTCAATCGGATCAAGCTCTTTAACCGTAACATTAATAACATACACCTTTTCATTACCATTCTCTGCCGTAACTTTAATTTCAATTTTATTAAGTCCTTCAGTTACCTTAACTTCACCAGCACCACTTACACTAGCACCAGAATCCTCTTTAGTTGCAGTAATTATAACTTTCTCCGTATCATTAGGAACTTCAACATTATATTCCTTAGTATCTTTAGAAAACGTAGGCGATAAATCATATCCTTCCATTTCAAGAGCCTTTAAATTATTATTTGAAGAATACTCTTTAGTAGGTTTTTGAATAACTGTAGGTTCTTTAACAGTAACAGAAACAGAAGATCCTCCTAAACTTTGCCAATCATCAGAAGACATATCAGTAATTCTTGCTCCAGAAACAGTACAAGTAATAGTTCCAGAAGATGTAGCCTTAACAGTATGAGTAAAAGATTTTGAATACACACTATTACTTGGATCATCAAAAGTCAAACTAGTACCTCCACTTACCCCAGCACCACTACAAGATAAATTACCTTCAATTGATACAATCGGACTACTAGATGATACAGTTGCTGTAATAGTCACTGTAGATCCTTTTGTAATACTTGACGAACTTGATTTAACACTAACACCTGCGGCATTTACCGAAGAAATAAATGTAACGAAACAAATAAATGTTAAAAATAAATATTTTATGTTTTTAATATATCTCATTTTTCCTCCCTTTTATCCTTGATTAATCTTAGCATATCCATAATAATTTCTAAGTACTGCCAAATAATCTAATTTATCTACTTTACCATCGTGATTAGCATCCGCTGCCACTTTGTAGACACCACTTAATTTACTATATCCATAATAATCTCTAAGTACTGCTAAATAATCTAATTTATCAATTACACCATCCCCATTTATATCACCATAAATAACAACCGTATAATTATTCGTATCTACAGAGTTACTTATTGTAACAACATCACCTGTCTTAAAAATACCAGTTTTAGAATTACCAGTTTTATCTTTAATACTTGCAGTATTAAGATCACTTATCTTTTTAATATTATTAATAAAGCTATTACTATCAGTTTTTTCTCCTATTCCAAAAATATAATTATTATTATATTTTACACCACTATTATTCATAATAGTATTAATATCGATAACATCTTTTTCATCAGCTTCAAGTCTAATAACATTAATCTTATACGTTCTTGTTCTTTTATTCTGAGCAGTAACTACTATATCAATAGTCTTTTTATTAGAATCAATTGCAATATTGCCAGTACCACTTACTATAGCATTACTATTTATCTTATTAGCACTAACATCAATACTACTAGTTCCCGCTGGTACAGTTATTTCATAATTGTATACATCATAATTAAATCCATTTACAGTATTGCCATTAACTTTTAAATCCTTTAAATAGTTATTAGGATTACCAATTCTTGGAGAAGTTACTGCATAATTACTCATATTATTATATACTGGTATAGTAAAAGAAATTTCTCTATTTAAATAATTATCATAAGTAACATATCTATTGAATGACGTTTGGGTTTCTTGAAAAGCCACCGCTAAATTCTGTTGAAACTGATGTCTATATCTATCATCAGAGTCTTGGGTCTGCACATCAAATTTCTCATAATAAACAGTATCTTGACCAATACCAATATAACCTTCACGAATAAATTTAGCCCCCCCAAGTATACCATTATAAGGAGTATTCCAACCATTATTCATAGCATATACCATGCCATTTACTATCTTATTAGTACCGTATACCCCAATATTATAAAAATTATAATAGCCAGAATAATTAGTATCATTATAAGTAAATGTTCCTCCAAGTCTTGGGTCTGGTGCAGTAATACTATTTATTTCTTGTCTAATTCTACTAGCAATATGAATAGCACTTATGTCAGCATCCTGAGAAGCCGTAATAACATCGGTTCCAACTTTACTACCATCACCATTATAGACAGTGGCCCAAAAAGATTGATTAAGTATTTGATTAACTTGTGCCGCAGTATAACCAGAGTTATAAAATAAAGGTTCAAAAGCAAAAATATATTTTTCATTTAAATAATTACGAGGATCCAAATAAAAAGCAACTGCTTCTGAAGAAGCATTATACCATCCATCTTCAGTATCATAATCATAAAAAGTATCATTCAAAATATCATAAGTATTTAAATCCATGGAAAAATAATTACTATCAAAATTATTATCTCTTCCATCAAGTAGATTTCGTCCATTATAAGATTCTCCCGCAACTACTTCATCAAAAGTTAAATTAATCTTTCTAGCATTAAATTTCCAATTAGGATGTCTTGCATGAATTTCAGCTAAATAAGGAAGATAACTATCGGGAAAACCTGCAGTTCTTAATGTGTTATAATAAGAATCTAAACTTTCTTTAGTATTATAATAATTCTCTGCCGTACTTGATAATTTAGTCGTACTAACATAATATCCACATATCCATCCCGAAACATTCGTTTCCAAATCAGTAACATTGTAATAATAACCGCAACTGCCACTACTTTCTTTTACAGAATTAATTTTAACAGGAACACCACAACTAATACTTTGAACAGAGCTTCCTCCTGGAGTACTTCTCAAACTAGCATCTTTAGTATTTTCATAGCAGGAAATAGTTCCATCACTACTAGGCTTACTCTGATAATTTTCTTTTATATAAATATTATCACCACTTGTTGTTTTGCCTACATTTGTACTACTTGGAGAGGTACTGTTTACATCACCAATATATTTACCACAAGAATAACCAGTAGTTCCTTGATACTCAACCTTATACCAGTTAGAGCATTTACTGTTACTAGCAACATTTTTCTCTAATATATTCATCTGAGTATTACAACTTAAACTTTTTAATTTACTACTTTTATTAATATCACTCCAAATATTTAAAGGATCATCATTTTCAATACATAAAGCTTTACCAACTTCATTAACACTATCAATCTTAACATATGTGCCACATGCGTAACCCGTGAGTATACCTTGTCTTACTTTATACCATTTAGAACAATCACTAGTAGAACCAGCATTTGTATCCAATACTTCTAACTGACTATTACATGCTACGCTTCCTATCAAATTTCCTCCAGCACTATTTCTAACATTAACTGGCTGATTATCATCAGGACAATATACAGTGCCATTTACACTTGCTAAGCATATACTAGGTAAACTTAAAAATATCATAATAAATAAAATTGTTATCACGTATTTTTGCTTCATATACTCTACCTCATATTAATTATAACACCTTTCGACATTTTTTTCCATAATTAAAGATAACTTTACAAAGAAAATATCAAAATGTAAACAAAAATAAATACAGCACAAAAAGAAGTTGAAAATTTCAACTTCTTAAAAATAACATCACTATTTTAAATCATTAGATTTCTTATCAACATTATTTTTCTTATATATAAAATATATAGCTACTCCAAGTGATATAACTAAAATAATGCAGATAACTATAATTAATGCACTGCCAGTAGAAGGTGATTTTTCAAGTTCTTTTTCTGTAGACAACTTCCCATCAGCACTTTTACGATTAATAGTAAAAGTATAAGTTCTTTCATCACCATTTTCTGCCACTACAACCACTTTTAAAACATTTTCTCCAACCTTTAAATCACCATAATACATCTTAGTATAAAGTACATTAGCATTTTCGTCAGTCTTCCAAATCAATTCACCATCAACATAGCCAGAATAACCACCCTCATCATTATCTTTAACCTCAATCTCTTCAGATAACTTTTCTAATTCTTCTAAATATGTTTCTTCATCTTTACCATTAAATATAAATTCATAAGATTCACCATCAATAGCAAAATATTCATCTTCCATTACAAGGCACAAATAATTAATATCATTAACATTAGATGTACATGTAGCAAATTTACTAACATTATTATCAACAGTTATATCATACTCAGTTTTATTTTTATCAAAATCAATTTCATAACCCAAAAATTTTATTTTAGTCAAATAATTATTCTTTTTCTTTTCTGGAACAGAAACTCCTGGTTGAAGTCTTGTTATATTTAAAATATAAGGCTTTTTTACACCTTCTTTATTAGTAACTATAACTTCAATAGTATTTAATCCATAGTTTAAATCATGCGTTCCTGTACCAGTTACAGTATCTGTATTGTCCTTTTTCTCAGCACTAATTGTAACACTAGATACTGAAGAATCAACTTCTAAATTATAATAAATTATATCACTTTGAAAAGTGAAAGATAAGCCACTTATGGTCAAAGAAGATAAGCCAATTGTCTCACTATATAAGTATGAACTACCACTGACATTATTTCCATTAATCACAGTACCTGAAGAATTAGTAATACTAATATCACTTACAGTAACAGTCTTTGTATCGCCAGGAGCATCATTATATATATCAGCTGCCACCTTAATGTCTCCAAGGTATAATGTTCCAGCATTAAAATTATTATTAATGGTAAGTACATTATCTTCAAAAGTATAATTTATGCCACTGCTTGGCGTAAATGAAATTTTCGAATTACCACTTTTAATGTTCATCTTCAAATTACTGCCAACAAAATCATTATTAAGACTAATCTTACAACTCATGGATGCTATGCTACTAGTATATTTATTGCAATCCAAACTCACACTAAAAGTATCAGCCTTAACAATTGCCGGTATACTAATTATTAGCATAAATAAAATGACAATTTTCCCTTTCTTAAATTTTTCTTTCATATTTATCTTCCTCCTACACTATTTAAAATAAGTATATCATAGTTCAAAATAAATAACAATAAATTTGTCAAAATTTGTCAAAATAAAAAGTGAGCTATAAACTCACTTAAGTCATAAAGACTTCATACATATAAGGAGACAATAGTATTACTATATAATTTTACTTCATAGTCTGTGAAAAGGATACCTAAGTAATACTATTTTTGTATCCATACATATTATGGTTATTTTACGATTTATTATACTTCATCGTATTTATAACTATACCTAATATCAATATAAAACATAATATATAAATCCATATAAGTAATATCGTTATGCTAGATAAACTACCATAAATCAAATCATATCTACCAAAATATTTAATATAATAACCAAAAATAGCAGTGAAACATACCCAACCAACTGTAGTAACAAAAGCTCCAATCGTCGTATCACCACTTTCAATTTTCGTAGAAGGAGCAATTGCATAAATAAGTTTTATATTAAAGAAAATAATCAAAAAAGTAATTGGCCATTTAACCACTTTATAAATAAGTAATAGCTCATCTAGAATATTTTCAAATAATGAATATTTACCAAGTAATGCTAATATCTTATCACCAAGCATTGGTACCAATATTAAGAATAATAGTAAACAAATAATAATAATTAAAATAAGCACCGATCTTAATCTATCTTTAATTTGCGAAGTATTTTCAATTTTATACAAAGAATTAGAAGCATCGATAATAGCATACATCCCATTAGCCGCTACTATAAAAGTAATTAAATTTAAAAATCCAACCGTAAGATCAAAATCTTTACCAGATATAGCACCAACAACCACTTTACTAGCATAACTAGGAAGTAAATCATTAATAAGTCCAATAACATTATCTATAGAGATAGAAAAATAACTAGCAATAATAACAATAATCGTAAGTATCGGTATTACTGCAAGAACAAAACTATAAGACAAATAAGCAGGTAAAATTCTAAGTTCTTTCAAACTTAGAATTTCCATCATTTTTTTGATATACTTTTTAATTTTTTTCACTATATCATCTCACTTACTAATTTTCTTTTTTATTTCTCATATCTAGAGTAGCTTCATTAATAGCATCATCCACCGTCTTTACATCATCCATTATCATACTATATCCAATAGTAGCTCCAAAGCCATAAGGAAGCTCTTTAAGTTCTTTATATATTTTTCTCGTATAAGAAATAACATCCTTTTCACTATAACCAACCATATATATCAAGAACTCATTACCATCTGTTCTTATTATATCAGTATTAGCTTCCTGATTAACAATAAGAATACTAGCAGCTTTCTTAATAACAGTATCTCCTTCTTCATGTCCATGATTATCATTAATATATTTAATATTATTTAAATCAACCACCACAAATGCTTGAGGATAAATAACATTATCGTCCCATTCTTTTATTTTACAATTTAAATAAGTTCGATTTTTAAGTGATGTCATAGCATCTATATATTTTAGTTTGTCATTATTTCTCAGTGATAATTCTTTATTTTTCTTCTTTTTAATAATAAAGATCAAAAAGATCACAAACAATATAATGAAAATACTAATCAAAAATGTAAATAAAAGATTAAAATCATAAATATTAGAATTAGTATTATATTTATACCTTACACTATCGTAATTAGAAGACATAACATAATAACTAAACATCTCAGCAAATATGGCATTCTTATCTACATCTCTAATTACAAATCGATATTCATTAGGTAAAACACCACGATACAACTCATTATAGTCAGAAAATTTTATTGCTTTATAATAATCATAAGTATCTCTATCAATAACTAAAACACTATTGTTTCCAATATTTCTAAGAAGATCATCCGTATTATTATAAGATTTAAAATCAATGCCGTTACTAGTAGCTAAATTATTTATATAACTATCTTTAATTCCTAATACTTCCTTATTTTTCAAGCTCTTAATTGAATTAACTACAAAAGCATCCTTAGCCAAAATAACATATTCCTCTTTAAAAGGAGAAGCAGTATAAATCGTATCTATATTAAGACCACTAGTATCAAAGTTAGCGAAAGCCAAATCAAGTTCGCCAGCTGATAAAGCTTTTTTTAATTCTCCAATATTATTATAAAGAGTTAATTTAAAATCGACATTATAAATATCCTCAAATTCACTCAAATAATTAGACAATGTACCAACAAAATCACCTTCTTCTTGTCCTTCGAATGGCATATATGTAATATATCCGACATTATAAGGATTAGAATTATATTGATTTCGATCAGCATCAGTTATGTTCTTATTAAGAAAAAACTCATCTAAAAAATTATTTCTATAGGAAATCACTTGATTTTCATTACTATATTTCATATAGTATTTCTTCATTATATTAAGAAAAGTCTTATCTTTAATAGAAAGAACATACTTCTTAGTCAAATCATTCAAATGAAATAAAATATTCCAATCATTTTCTAAAATGTAATCGATATACATGTTATAAGGAATAAGCGCATACTTAGCTTCGCCATTATTAATTGAAGTCTCTATATCATCAATACTTGCTTTAGGAACATATGATACATCTTTAGCATCAATCAAATAACTTGAAGCAATACCAACATCACTGGATAAAACTAAAGTTTCAATATTACTCATATCACTAATCCTATCAATCGAATTATTTTCCTTTGATACCAAAACATAATTATCTTCATATAGTAAAATATCATTCTCTGTTATATCAATATTACTATCAATTATTTTAAAAGCAATATCTTTAAGATTTGATGAATTTTCTTCTAAATAAGAAACCTTATTAAAATTAATACCATATGTATTAGTAAATTCATCTAACAAATCAAAAGCAACACCTTTACCATTTTTTCCAAAAACAGGAATATTATTATAAACACTAACATCTAAAACATTACTAGTGTTATCATTAATCCATTTTTTTTCTAATATTGAAAAACTAGAATCATCTTTACTATAATTTAATATAAATATTCCAAGTAAAACCGCAAAAATTATTCCAATTAAAACAAGAATAATTAACTTATTATTTCTTTTCTTCATTTCATATCACCTAGCTATTTACCCATGTAATCTCATCAAGATTATGATGTTTGTTACCAGTAATAACTTTTGTTTCTTCTTCACTTTCCCATTTTAAGAAATAAGAAAAATCATAGAAATTAAGTTCATCTTCTTGATAATTATCAAGAGTTAGAGAAGCAATTTCTTTAGCCTTATCAACTGATGTGTCATTTTTTAAAACAATAGTCGTATAAACTATCTTACCTTGTAATCTAATTTCTACATCTTCAATAAGACCAGTATCAGTAAGTTCTTCCTTAATACCATCATAAGTATCTTTAGTAATCTTAACATCATCAATTCCATCTAACCTATTACCATATTTATTTGAGGAACCACCTATAAGTAACTCCATAAAAATAACAATAAGAATAATTAAAAATATTATTGTAAGTAACAAAATTACTGCTATTCCTCTATTTTTCATTGCCCAATCTTTAATCTTTTTCATTCTTAACTCTCCTTCTTATCTAATATAATATTATTATACTATAAAGGTAAATATTTATCAAGTATGTTTTAAAGTTAATCATCAATTACAAAATAACATATTCTTTACAATATTTATTATTTTTGTTATACTATTATTAGAATAAAGGAGGATAAAATGTCAAATTATACAGAATTTTTATTTCAAATAACCGTTTGTTTCCTACTTAGCTCTTGCATTGGAATCGAAAGACAATATAGAAGAAGATCAGTTGGTCTTAGAACCATTATTTTAGTAAGTCTAGGAGCCTTTCTCTTTGTCAGATATTCATTCTCATTTCCAGATTCAGATATGAATAGAATTGCTGCTCAAGTAGTCGCTGGAATTGGATTTTTAGGAGCAGGAGTAATCATTAAAGACGGGAAAACAGTAAAAGGTCTAACAACCGCTGCTACTCTTTGGTGTGCTGCAGCAATTGGAGTATTATGTTCAGCTAATTTATTATTTGAAGCTGCTATTGGAACACTATTTATACTATTTACCAATATCATTCTTCGTAGTGTCAACAGTAAAATAAATAATTTAAGTGGAAACATAAATTACAATTTATATTCATTTAGCATTATTTGTGAAGAAAAAAATGAAGATCAAATCCTAAAAATAATCAAAGAAATAGTAAAAGCTAATAAAGCATCAATTAATAGTATTGAAACATCAGATACTGAAAACGGTAACATCAAATTAGATATTTGTATTATAATATATTCTGATGGTGATATTATAACCAATGAAATAATGCAAAAATTACCAGGAAGAAAAGATGTTATATCAATAAGTCTAAATAAAAAAGGTAAAAGATTTTTATATGAAGAAGAAGAATTATAAAAACTAGTGATTTTTATATAAAACACTAGTATTTTTCTTAGAAAAAAAGATAAATAAAATTTGCTTCCATCACTTCACAGTGATGGATTTCTGTTTTCTAGAGACTACATTTAATCTCCACCCACAGACTTAGCTTCCAAATATTATTTGTAATAAAAGTACTTTACTTATAAACAAAAAACTATATCTTAATAATATTAGACAATTTTTTAATAACTTTCTTTTCAATTCTCGAAATATATGACTGTGATATACCAAGCAAATTAGCTACCTCCTTCTGAGTCATTTCCTTTTTACCATTTAATCCATATCTAAGTTCAATTATTTCCCTATCTCGATCATTAAGTTTAGCCACTTCCCTATACATCATATATTTATCAAGTTCATTTTCAATTGGCTTCGTAACAATATCCTCTTCCGTGCCAAGTACATCTTCAAGATGAAGTTCGTTTCCTTCTGCATCAAAACTAAGACTATCTTCAAAAGATACTTCACTTCTCTTTTTCTTAGTTTTTCTAAGATACATAAGTATTTCATTATCAATACATCTCGAAGCATAAGTAGCAAGTTTAATATTTTTATCGTTTTGATAAGTATTAACTCCTTTTATTAAACCAATAGTCCCAATTGATACCAAATCCTCTAAATCAATTTTTGTATTTTCATATTTCTTAGCCAAAAAAACCACCAACCTCAAATTATGTTCAATAAGCTTATCTCTTGCCTTCATATCACCATTTAAAAACAAAGTAATATACCTATCCTCTTCTTCTTTAGATAACGGTTCTGGTAATATATCAGTACTTCCAACATAAAATAAATAATTTAACTTTCTAAATAATCTTCTAAGTAATTTTAACATCCTATCACCCTTTCATTAAATCTTTATGCAATATTACATCTACACCATCAATCAGTTTTGGACTATCAGAAAAAGAAATCAAAACATTTCCTTTATATCCAATACCTTCAATAAAAATAATATCCGGTTTTATACACTTAAGCAATCCTTCTCCATTTACTGTATGATATGGTACCAAAATAAATCTATCTTCTCTTTTATATTTATTAGATATCAAAATAATTGGTCTCTTTTTATAAGGATCATAAAGATTATTACCAGTATCAACAAATCCAGTAAGAGAAATTTTTTCTTTATCTTTAAAATATATGTCCACTTTATAATAATTATTATAAATATTTCTCATACTTTTAATTTCTTTAATATATAAAATAATTACCTCAATAGATATAACAATAATAATAAGATAAGTAATAAAAGCATTCGTAGTTACCTTAACATTAAATAAATATATAATTCCTCCAAGTAATACACTCAAAATATACATATATACTATATTTTTTATCAAATATCTTATATTTTTATAACCAAAAGCTACAACTACCATTAAAATTATCGATAACATTTCAATAACTAAATTATTTAAAGAAGTAAATAAAAGAAGTGAAGAAAAACCTCCTATTAAAGAGGATAAGAATATTCTAAAATAATTAGTTCTTCTTCTCAAGATTATACTAACCCCTACTATTAATATCAAATCCATAATAATATTAAATAAAAAAAATAAATCAATATATATTCTCATATATTGATTATAAAAAAAAGAATATAAATATCATGTCGATTTATATTCTACTCAAACAATTTCCCTTCATCTCCAGCACAATAGCCTCCTCCAACTTTTGTACCTTCAATATACTCTTTTCCAGAAATATTACAGCCCATCTTAGTCACAGCATCCTGAAGATATCCACCAAATATCTTAACAAGAGCAATCGCAATTACTGTAATTAATGATATTATAAGGACATACTCCACAAGTGTTTGACCTTTTCTATTTAACTTCATATTTCCTTCCTCCTCGTACTCTATAATCCAATTTTACTATATTTTTAAAAATAAAGCAAGAAGATTTCAAAAACTTTTACTAAATGTAACAAATTATATAAAAATATTTCTAAATAAATAGACTTACATATGATTGTAAGTCTATCTCAATTATTTCTTTAAAAGTTCTTTTCTAGATAAATTTAATTTACCTTTTTTATCATATCCTGTAGCTTTAGCTATAACTTCATCACCAACTTTAAATAAATCACCAGGTTTATCTACTCTCTTAGTATCAAGTTGTGATACATGAATAAGTCCTTCACATCCAGGCCATAATTCTACAAAAATACCAAAGTCTTGAACATCTACTACTTTGCAAGTATATACCTTACCCATTTCTACTTCACGGGCAATATTTTTAATTCTCTCTGCAGTCTTATTAATAATATCTCTATCTGTATGATAAATAACTACTCTACCATCATCTTCTAAGTCTACTTTAACAGCATTGATATCATTTACGGTGTTAACATTACTGCATTCTAAGATAATCTTAGTAATCATTTCTCCACCTTTACCAATAACATCTTTAATCTTATCTGGATTAATCATAAATGTTTCTGTCTTAGGAGCATATTTAGACACTTCACTTCTAGGTTCAGCTATTTGTTTTTCAATAACATCAAGTATTTCAAATCTAGCTTTCTTAGCTTGAGCAAGAGCTTCTTTCAATATTTCTCTATTGATACCATCTATTTTAATATCCATTTGAAGAGCAGTAATACCATCACGAGTTCCCGCTACTTTAAAGTCCATATCACCAAGATGATCTTCCATACCCTGAATATCAGTAAGAATAGTATATTCATCTTCATGAGTAATAAGTCCCATTGCAATACCCGCAACTGGTTTCTTAATAGGAACACCAGCAGCCATAAGAGCCATAGTACCAGCACATATCGTAGCTTGACTACTAGAGCCATTACTTTCTAGTATTTCACTTACTACTCTTATCGTATATGGAAATTCTTCTTCACTTGGAATAACATAAGATAAAGCTCTTTCGCCTAGAGCACCATGTCCTATTTCTCTTCTACCAGGAGCTCCATATCTACCAGTTTCACCTACTGAAAATGGTGGAAAATTATAATGAAGCATAAATCTTTTAGCATCTTCAATACCAAGACCATCTAATATTTGATGTTCTCCTAAAGCTCCCAAAGTAACTGTTGCTAAACTTTGGGTTTGTCCTCTTGTAAATAATGCACTACCATGTGTTCTAGGAAGTAAATCAATATCAGTAGATAATGGTCTAATTTCATCCATAGCACGGCCATCTGCTCTAGTCTTTTCTTTTACTACAATATTTCTAAATAATTCATACTCTATACCATGGAATATTAAAGCCACTTTAGTTAATAATTCCTTTAATTCTTCAGGTTTCATCTTATCTTCAAATTCATTCTTATATTTTTCTACTACTTCTTCTTGTAAGTTATCGATAGTAGAATATTTTTCTAACTTATCTTTAATTCTAAGAGCAGAATCTAATCTTTCTCTAACATAAGAATCAACTTCATCTCTAAGTTCATCTGTTATTTCTAATTTATCATATTCCATTTTTTCTTCGCCAACAGCAGATATTACTTCTTCTTCAAAAGCAATTAATTTCTTTATAGCTTCATGACCAAACAATAAAGCTTCAAGCATATCGTCTTCAGAAACTTCTCTTGCTCCTGCTTCAACCATGTTAATAGCATCTTTTGTTCCTGCTACTGTAAGATCAATATCTGATTTTTCTGCTTCTTCGATAGTTGGATTAATAACAAAATTTCCATCTACTCTTCCTACTTTAACAGCGGCTACTGGTCCATTAAAAGGTATCTTGCTAATAGATACACTAAGAGAAGAACCAAGTAGTGCTGTAAGCTCAGGTGAATTATCTTGATCTACCGATAACACTGTATTAACTATTTGTACCTCATTCTTAAAATCCTCTGGGAATAGCGGTCTAAGAGGTCTATCAATCATACGAGCCGCTAAAGTCGCAGCATCTGTTGGTTTACCTTCCCTCTTAATAAATCCCCCTGGTATTTTACCTACTGAATATAATTTTTCTTGATATAAAACCATAAGTGGAAAAAAATCTGATAGAAGATTAGCACTCTTGCTAACAACCGCAGTACTTAAAACTACTGTATCACCGTATCTAACAAGAACAGCACCATCTGCTTGTTTAGCAACTTGTCCATGTTCAACTACTATCTTTCTTCCATAAAAATCTAATTCAAATACTTTCTTTTCCATAATTACCTTCCTTCTAAATTTAAAGGCACTCAAAAAAGAGTGCCTACTTTTAATATTTATTTTCTAAGTCCTAGTTTTGCAACTACATCTCTGTATCTCTTAACATCTGTCTTTAAAAGATAGTTTAATAAACTTCTTCTTTTACCAACTTTCATTAAAAGTCCTCTTTTAGAAGCTTTATCCTGTTTGTTGTTTTTTAGATGTTCAGTCAAAGCATTAATTTCATTAGTAAGAATAGCTATTTGTACTTCAGGAGATCCTGTATCTTTTTCATCTCTAGCAAATTCTTTAATAATTTTTGCTTTTTTATCTTTTGTTAAAGCCATTTCATTTTCCTCCTTATCTTAGTTTCCACCTTATACCTTGCTATGGTAAGAGGTACCAATAACAAAGTTCAAGGAACATATTAATAATACACTAAATTTTATTATTTGTAAAGTATTTTATCACTTTTTGTTAATCCTTTTTTAAAATTTCACCATATCATTAATTAAATTTTCACCAAA
>CAMEJC010000017.1 GCA_945919295.1 uncultured Mycoplasmatota bacterium | reverse complement strand
ATAATTTATATGTTATTTTTGGTCCATTTACTCGTTCGATATGAATATTTTACACTATTTTACCATTTTAGTCAATTTGTATGTTATTTGTAGATAAAGGTATATTTTTATGAAATTAAGTTTTTAATATTAGAAAGTAGAGATAATGTTTATATATTAGTAGTTTAAGAAAAATTTTTATTAAAAAGTACTTGATAAAGTTTAAAAATTATTGATTTTTTAATATTTAAGTAGTATTATTTAAATGGTACTAATTAAATTTAGAGAAAGAGTTGGTGTTATGTATAAAAATAAAAAGATATTTGTATTAGGTATGGCTAGAAGTGGATATGAAGTTGCTAAATTACTAGCGAAAGATAATAATGTATTTATTACGGATATGAAAGAACAAGACAAAGAAAAGGTAAGTGAACTTGAATCTTTAGGGGTTTCTTTTGTTATTAGTGATAATCCCGATACTTTGCTCGATGATTCTTATGATATTATGGTTAAGAATCCTGGTATTAAGTATACTCATCCTTGTGTTGTAAAGGCTAAGAATATGGATATTCCTGTTATTAATGAAATAGAAGTATCTTATCATTATTTAGATAAATCGGTTAAGATAATTGGAGTAACTGGATCTAATGGTAAGACTACTACTAGTAGTATTATATTTGAAATTATGAAAAAGGCTTATGGTGATAAAGTGATATTTGCTGGTAATATTGGAACGCCTCTTTCACATTTTGTTTGTGATATTACGAAGGATAGTTATTTAGTTATGGAAATATCTGATCATCAACTCTGTGATATGTATGATTTTAAGACTAATGTTTCGGTTATGACGAATATTTATGATTGTCATGCTGATTTTCATGATAGTCATGAAAGATATGTAAAAACAAAGAAAAAAATATTTATGAATCATACTAAAGATGATATTGCGATTATTAATAAAGATAATAGTGAGGAATTAGAAATTACTAATGATATTGATAGTACAAAATATTATTTTTCAAAGAATGATAAAACTGATTGTTATTATAGTGATGGTTTTATTTATTATAAAGGTGAAAAGTTTATTGATACGAGTAAGATTATTCTTAAAGGTGAACATAATTATGAAAATATTATGTGTGCTATTTTAGCTTGTAAAGTATATGGTGTAAGTGATAAAATAATTCACGAGGTAGTAAGTAAATTTAGTGGTGTTGAACATAGACTTGAGTATGTTGGAAACATTAATGGAAGAGAAGTATACAATGATTCTAAGAGTACTAATACTGAATCTACGGTTATAGCTCTTAATTCTTTTACTAAACCTACTGTTCTTATTATGGGTGGACTTGATAGGGGGCATTCTTTTGATTCTTTAAAGGAACCTATGGTTCATACTAAGTTAGTGGTGGCTTATGGTGAAACGAAAAATAGAATTAAAGAATTTTGTGATAATATTAATATTGAATGCATAATTTGTGATGATTTGGTTGAAGCGACCTCTATTGCTTATGATAATTCTAAGGAAGGAAATATTATTCTTTTAAGTCCTGCTTGTGCATCTTGGGATCAATTTCCTAATTTTGAAACAAGGGGAAAGTTATTTAAAGATACAATTATGAAATATAAAAAAGGTTTCTTTTTGGATAAAGGGAAACATATTTATATGATTGGTATTGGTGGTATTAGTATGAGTGGTATTGCTGAAATACTAGTAACGCTTGGATATAAGGTAAGTGGTAGTGATAGAACGAAGTCATCAATTACTGATAAACTAGAAGATAGTGGTGTTAAAGTGTTTGTACCACAAGAAGATAAGAATATTACTGATGATATTGATTTTATTGTATATACTGCGGCGATAAAGGAAAATAATCCAGAGATGGTTGCAGCTAAAAATAAAAAGATTCCAATGATGGAAAGAGGAAAGTTTTTGGGTGAGATTACTAAATTGTTTTCAAATACAATAGGGGTATCTGGTACTCATGGTAAAACTAGTACGACTTCGATGCTATCATGTATTTTCTTGGAAACTGATTTTGATCCAACTATTCAGGTTGGTAGTGTTCTTAAAAATATTAATGGTAATTATAGAGTGGGAAACAGTGATACTCTTATAATTGAGGCTTGTGAATATTCTGATAGTTTTTTATCTTTTTCTCAAAAATCTGCTATTGTTTTAAATATTGATAATGATCATTTAGACTATTTTAAAAATTTGGATAATATTAAAAAATCTTTTAATGAATATGTTAGTCATTTGCCAGAAGATGGGTGTTTAGTTGTTAATAATGATGATAATAATTCTAGTGATTTAAAAAATCATACTAAGGCTAAAATAATTACCTATGGTATTAAAAATGATGCTATGTATATGGCTAGTAATATTAAATATAATAAAAATGGTTCTGGATATTTTGATGTATTAAGAAATGGTAAGAAATGGGGAGAAGTTAGTCTTTCCGTACCTGGAGAACATAATGTATCTAATGCTTTAGCTTCTATTGCTTTAGCGGACTTTTATGGAATTGATTTTGATAGTATTAAGAGAGGACTTAAGAAGTATGAAGGTGCTAATAGAAGACTTGAATATAAAGGAGAATTTAAGGGTGCTATGGTATATGATGATTATGGACATCATCCTACTGAAATAGAAGCTACATCATGTGCTATTCATAAAAAAGAATACAATGAATCTTGGGTTATATTTGAACCACATACTTATTCGAGAGCTTTTAAACATAAAGAAGATTTTGCCAAATCACTTAGTAGTTTTGATCATATTATTATTACGAATATATATGCTGCTAGAGAAGTTAATACGTACGGTATTAAAGAGGAAGATATTATAAAGGAAATTAAGAAATATGGAAAAGAAGCTTTTCATATAAGTAGTTATGATGATATTAAGTTATATCTTAGTCAATATGTGAATAAAGGCGATTTAATTCTTACTTTAGGTGCAGGTAATGTGACTAAGCTTGCTGATATGCTTGTAAATAAAAATGAATGATTTATTTTTCATTCATTTTTTGTTTAAGAAATTCTTCAAACATTGGTAATCCATATTTTTCATTATAGTAATTTGGAAATTCATTTAGATGGGCTAGTGCTATTTTGGCTGTTGTAATTATATTATCGTTTGTTACATTGGTTTTGGGAGATATGGTGCCATGTTCTGATTCGATATTCATACCTGTTAATAATTCGTCTGGTGTAAATTTATCAAATTTGATATTTAAAATATTTGCTATATAAATTACATCATTTAAATTAAACATTTATATCACCATTTAAATATATTCTTTTTTATTAAATAAATGCAAAATACTAGACATTGTCTATGTGTTTTGTTATAATTTTGGTGGTGAAAGTTTTAATGTTTAGAAATGTAGAAAATATCGATTATGATTATTTAAAGGAGATTGAAAATAATATAAAGAATAATATAAGCATAAGTATTCAGGATATTACTTATTTTTTAGAATGTATTGTTTATATAACTAGAATAAAAATTATGGATGATGATCCTTACTTGGATTTTAAGTGTGATTTAGCTCAAAGTATTATTTGTCACTATTTAGATGATCTTAATGTTACTTATTTTCCGAATGTTACTTATAAGGCTATTACTAATACTGTTATTGGGCATAGTTTTGTTGTAGCTACTTTTAAAGTTTTAGAAAAAGAAGTTAATTATCTTATTGATCCGACATATATTCAATTTTTTAAGAGTGAAAATTGTACTGAAAAGAAATTTATTGTTTTTAATGGTATTGTTATTAAAACTCCTGATCCTGGTTATTTTATTAAATATGAAGATAGGAAATTTATTAATGATTTTAATTATAATGGATTTGGTATATTAAATGAAAATTTGGCTAGAATATATGGTAATAGTTTTTATAATACTAGAACGATGCGTATGGATATATCATTTGATGAATTAAAGGGATCTACTTATATAAATTCTTTTCTTAAAGGAAATGAAAAACTTAGTACAAGTAGGGAAGAATTAATTAGTAATGGAAAATATATTAATTTAGATATTAAAAAAATAACAAAATAATTAATATATTTTTTATTTATAATTGACTTTGTTATTGTTGGATGTTATACTTAAATAGTAGTAATCATTACTATTAAGGAGATATTAATATGCGAAATACGAAGCAAAATAGTTTGATTTTTAACATAATTAATAATAGTTATAGTCATTTAGATGCTTATAGTATTTATGAATTATGTAAGAAAGAAATACCTAATATTAGTCTTGGAACTGTCTATCGTAATTTGGCTAGTTTAGTAAATAATCATAAGATTATAAGAATAAAGATTGATGGTATTTATAGATATGATAAAAATATTAGACACAGTCATTTTATTTGTCATAAGTGTGGATGCATTATTGATATTTTTGATGATGGTTTTAAAGATATAAAAACTATTGATGGTAATATAGTAGATGATTATGAAATAAAATATAAAGGCATTTGTAAAAAATGTATGAAAGGAGAAAGAAAATAATGGAATTAAAAGGTAGTAAAACTGAACAAAACTTAATGACTGCTTTTGCAGGAGAATCTCAGGCTAGAAATAAGTATACTTATTTTGCTTCAAAAGCTAAGAAGGATGGTTATGAACAAATAGCCGCTATATTTGAGGAGACTGCTGCTAATGAAAAAGAACATGCTAAAATGTGGTTTAAGGAATTAAATGGTGGTGAAATACCTGGTACTGCTGAGAATTTGCTCGATGCTGCTGAAGGAGAAAACTACGAATGGACTGATATGTACAAGGGCTTTGCAGAAACTGCTAGAGAAGAGGGATTTACAAGACTTGCTTATTTATTTGAAGAGGTTGCTAAAATTGAAAAGGAGCATGAAGAAAGATATAGAAAACTTCTTGCAAATGTTGAAGATGGCTTAGTTTTTTCACGTGATGGAGATAAAATTTGGCAATGTAGAAATTGTGGCCACATCGTAATTGGAAAAGAGGCTCCTAAAGTATGTCCAGTATGTAACCATCCACAAGCTTATTTTGAAATTAAGAAAGAGAATTATTAAGATACTATGCTTGAAGGAAAAGTTGCAATAATTACTGGTTCATCTAGAGGAATTGGATACTCTATTGCTGAATTGTTTTTGAGTGAAAAAGCTAAAGTTGTTATTTGTGGTTCAAAAAAAGATGGTGTTGAAAAGGCTAGAGAGAAATTGGTGAATGATGGATATGAACCTGAAAATATTTTTCCACTTGCTATTAATATGTCAAATCCTATTGAATTTAAATCTTTTGTACAGGAAGTTATTAATAAATGGGGAAAGATTGATATACTTGTAAATAATGCTGGAATAACTGCTAATGTTCCGTTTTTAGAATCGACAAGAGAGCAATTTGTAAAAATGTTTGATATAAATTTCTTTGGAGTTGTTGATTTGACGAGAGAAGTTGCTAAATTTATGAAGGAAAATGGTGGCGGTTCTATTATTAATACTTCTAGTATGGTTGGAATAAATGGTGGAAGGGGACAAGTTGATTATGCCTCAAGTAAATCCGCTATTAATGGACTTACCATTTCACTTGCTAAGGAGTTAGGTGCGTATAATATTAGAGTTAATGCTGTAGCTCCTGGTGTAGTTGGTACTGATATGATGAGAGATAGTGTTAATGAACAAATGAAACAAGCTCTTATCAATATGACTCCTCTTCACAGAATGGCTGATCCAAAAGATTTAGCTGGAGCTTATCTATATTTAGCCAGTGACATTTCTAGTTTTACAACTGGCACAATTATTAAAGTTGATGGAGGACTGATGATGTAAAATAGACTATTACTTGTTAATAGTCTTTATTTTTTATATACTATTATTGCTACTGAATTTATACAAAATGATACTGATTTTTGGTAGTGCTACCGATAGTTAATGTTATATAATTTTGATGGAGGCGAGAAAATTAAATTTTGTAATAAGTTACCTAAACTTAGAAAGGATAATAATCTTTCACAAGAAGGACTTGCTGATAGGCTTTCTGTATCAAGGCAAGCTGTTTCTAAATGGGAATCTGGTCAGTCTTATCCAGATATGGAGAAAATGATTCAAATGTGCAATATTTTGAATTGTACTTTGGAAGATCTTTTGGATGATGGAACTATTGGAAATAATGGTTCCAGTAATAAAAGTAATTTTAATAATTATTTTCAGGATTTTTTAAAATTTATTACGAAGATCTATAATATGTTTTGTAGTATGACTTTTAAGCAAAAAATTAAGTGCTTAGTGGAAATGAATTTTATTATTTTGATATTATATATTATTGGAGCTATTTTATTTATGATTTTAGATTCATTATTATTTCGTATGATTTTTAATATTCCACAGGTTGGTGGTTTCTTTTATACAACTGTTACTAACATTACTACGATCATATTTGTAATTGTTGGAATTATTATATTTATTCATTTATTTAAAGTAAGATATTTAGATTATTATGTTACTGTAGAGGACTCTAATGTCTCGGAGAAAACGATTGAACAACCTATTGATAAATCAAAAGGAAAATCTTATGAAGAGAAAAGACAGGAAAAAATTATTATTAGAGATCCTAAACATTCTAGTTTCAGTTTCTTTAACTTTTTACTTAAGATTGTTATATTTTCTTTAAAAATGTTGTGTATTTTTCTTTCAATATTTATTATTATGTCATTTGTCATGTTAGTAATTTCTCTGTTTATAATTATTAGTCATTTTAATTATGGAATTTTATTTATTTGGTTAGCTTTATCTTTAGTTGGATTTATTCTTATTAATTATAATTTATTAGAGATTGTTTATAAATTTATTATCTCTAAAAAACAAGCAACGAAAAGAATATTTATTACTTCTATTCTGGGACTTGTCTTAATTGGTTCGGGATTTGGGCTATCTTTTTCCACCGTTATGTCATTTGAAATAGATCATGATTTTGATAATGAAGAATATGTTACTTCTTATGAAGAAATAGATATGAATGATGATATGCTATTAGATTATTATGTTGATATGGATAATATTAAATATGTTATTGATAATTCTTGTGATAATGTCAAATTAGAAATAAAACATTTAGAAGAGGTTAATTATTATTTAGAACAAGATGGTTATAATTATTTTCTTGATTATGATATAAATATAGAAAATGCTTATAAATTAATTTAAATGATTTAAAAAATAAGAAATTTAGAGATTATGATAGTAGTGATTTTATTATGACAACTGTTACTTTATCTGAAGATAATTATAATAAGTTAAATACTAATTATAAAAATTATTAAATGAAACAGAGAAATGATAACTAGTTATATCGTTCTGTTACTAAGTGATGTAGATTTTAAATTATTTTATGATGCTAGTGAGGTGTAAAATGCTAAAAGTGATTTTTTATATGCTATCTGGAATATCATTTATGTATTCAGCATATTTTATAGTAATGGGGTTTGGTTTGGTGAAAAAGAATAAGAAAACTAAAGATATAAAGAAAAATAATAAATTTGCAATTATTATTGCAGCGAGAAATGAAGCATTAGTTATTGGTAATTTAATTGATAGTTTAAAAAATCAAAATTATCCTAAAGATAAATATGAAATTTTTGTTATAGTTAATAATTGTACTGATAATACTGAAGAGGTTGCCTTAAATTATAATGTTAATGTTATTAAATGTGATGAAAAAGTTTCTTCTAAAGGTCAGGTACTTAAATTTGCTTATGAAAAACTAAAATTAAGAACTGACATAGACGCATATGCTATTTTTGATGCTGATAATATTGTTCATAAGAAATTTTTAAATGTGGCAAATGATATGTTAAATAGAGGATATAACGTTGCTCAAGGTTTTAGAGATACAAAAAATATATCTGATAATTGGATTAGTAGTAGTTATGCTATTCTCTATTATATGCAAAGTTTATTTATGAATCAATCAAGGTATTGCTTGGGTAAATCTTCTTTTCTTAATGGTACGGGATTTGTGGTAAAAAAAGAAGTTATTGATAAGTATGGTTTTGACCCTAAAACAGTGACTGAAGATATTGAATTTACTGCAATGTGTGCTATAAATAATGAAAAGATTGCATTTATGAAAGATGCTATAACTTATGATGAACAAGTGACGAGATTTAAATCTTCAATTAAACAAAGAAAAAGATGGTCTTTTGGAACTATGGAATGCTTGAAAAATTATTTTCTTCTATTAATAAAAAAAGGAATTAGGGAAAAAAGATTTGAGTGTTTTGATGTGGCTATATTCTTTTTAGCAGTTATTGTACATGTGTTATTTAATTTTGTTCAAATAGTTTTATTAATTAATGTAATTGTAAATATTAAGGATTATTCTCTAGCACAGATAATAACTTATTGTTTTATATTTTTGTTGATATATTTATTTGGTATAATAGTTAGAATTCTTATTCTTAAGAAATATAATAAAAGTATTAAGAATAATATTGGTGGAATATTTTTATTTGATTTGTTTGTGATTAGTTGGTTACCGGTTAACTTTGCATGTCTATTTATTAGAAAATGTAATTGGGATCAAATAGTTCATAGTAGAAATATTAAAATTGAGAATATTTAAAAGTAAATAAATTTATTTGCTTTTTTTTTTGATTTTTATAAAAAAATTATTAAAACTATGATATAATTTAATTATTGTAGAGGAGAGTGCAAAAAATGAAAAAAGTTTTTATGTTTGTAGCTATTTTATTTGTTTTGATTATTACTGGTTGTGGTAAAAATGATAATGAAATTGTTATGGTTACAGAAGCTGGTTTTGCACCATACGAGTATTATGATAATGGTGAAATAGTTGGTGTGGATGTTGATATTGCTAAGGAAATTGCTAAAGAACTTGGAAAAAAACTGGTTATTAAAGATGTTGCTTTTGATTCAATTATTAATGAAGTTAAAACCGGTAAAGCTGATTTTGGGGCTGCTGGTATAAGTTATAGTGATGAGAGAGCTAAAGAAGTTGATTTTTCAATTAATTATTCAGTATCTAAACAAGTTGTTATCGTAAAAGATGATAGTAATATTAAAAGCACTAATGATATTTTTGATAAAAGTATAGCTGTACAACTTGGAAGTATAGCAGATACTTTTATTAGTGAAAAATATCCTAATGCTAATATTATCAGACAAAAAAAATATTTGTCAGCGATTGAGGATTTAAAGAATGATAAGGTTGATTGTGTTGTTATGGATGAACTTCCTGCGAAGGAAATTTTAGTTAGTAATAGTGGACTTAAAATTCTTCCTGGTTTTCTTACTAATGATAGTTATGGTATGATTGTAAAAAAGGGTAATACTGAATTACTTAATACTATTAATACAGTACTTAATAGATTAGTTCAAGATGGTACAATTGATAGTTATATTATTAAACATACTGGAAAATAGAGGGATAATATGAATGATTTTATAAATTTTTTTGATAAAATATTTGGTTTTATTATTAATATATGGGATTCTTTTTATCAAAGTGTTATTTATGATGATAGATATAAATTTATATTAGAAGGACTTCTTAATACAATTATTATAGCTTTTTTTGCAGTTATTATTGGTATCGTTATAGGTATAATTGTTTCACTTATTAGAAATAATTACGAAATGAATGGTAAAATGAAAGTAGGTAATTCTATTGCTAAATGTTATGTTAATGTGATAAGGGGAACTCCTGTTATACTTCAGCTTATGATAATTTATTATGTTATTTTTAAGTCAGTAGATATTAATATTATTATAGTAGGAATACTTGCTTTTGGTATTAATTCAGGTGCTTATGTATCAGAAATTATTAGAGCTGGTATTAATTCTATTTCTATTGGCCAGATAGAGGCAGGGTATTCTTTAGGACTTAAATATGGTCAAATTATGCGATATATTATTTTACCACAGGCAATTAAAAATATTTTACCGGCTTTAGGTAATGAATTTATAACTTTACTTAAAGAGACTTCTGTCGGAGCATATATTGGAATTATTGAACTTACGAAAGCTTCAGATATTATTGCTTCTAGAACTTATGACTATTTTTTTCCTTTAATTATTATTGCAATTATTTATTTGATAATGACTTTAGGTCTTTCGAAACTTGTTAATGCTATGGAGAGGAGACTTAATAATGTTAGAAGTTAAAAATTTAAAAAAGAAATTTGGTAATAATATTGTATTAAATGGGATTGATTTGAAAGTAGAAAAAGGCGATAGATTAGCTATTATTGGACCATCTGGATGTGGTAAATCAACATTACTTAGGTGTTTAAATATGATTGAGAGGCCTACTAGTGGAAAAGTTATATTTGAAGGTATTGACTTAACTAAAAAAGGTATTGATATGTCGAAGATGAGAAAAAAAATTGGAATGGTATTTCAACAATTTAATCTTTTTCCTCATTTGACGGTTTTAGAAAATATTACTTTGGCTCCAATTAAACTTAAGATTATGACAAAAGAAGAAGCTAATAAGAAAGCAAAAGAGTTACTTGATTTGATTGGACTTGAAGATAAAAGTGATAATTATCCTGAAGAATTATCTGGTGGTCAGAAACAGAGGGTTGCTATTGTAAGGTCTTTAATAATGAATCCTGATATTATTTTATTTGATGAGCCTACTTCGGCTTTGGATCCGGAAATGACGTTGGAAGTTCTTGAACTTATTAAAAATATAGCAGACAACGGTATGACGATGGTTATTGTTTCACATGAAATGAATTTTGTACGTAAGTGTGCTAATAAAGTTATATTTATAGATGATGGAAAGATTTCTTTTTATGGAACAGCGAAAGAAGCATTTAGTAATAGAGATAATGAAAGACTTAAGGATTTTTTATTAAAAACGAATAAATAATGTAAAATTTTCTTAGTTAGTTTGAAAAATGTTATTATTTTTGATATACTATACTTATAGTAGAATACTACTACAATGAAAGGAGAAATAATGATGAAAGCAATTAATGTAAAAAGTGAGATTGCACCTTTAAAAAAGGTATTACTTCATAGACCAGGAAATGAATTACTTAATTTAACCCCTGATACTTTAGGAAGATTATTATTTGATGATATACCTTTTTTACCAGATGCTCAAAAGGAGCATGATGAATTTGTTCATATTTTAAGAGAAAATGGAATTGAAGTTGTCTTTTTGGAAGATTTGATGGCGGAGGTATTAGAGCTTAATGATGAAATAGTAGATAAATTTATTAGGCAATTTATTTATGAAGCTGGTATTAAAACTCCTAAATATAAAAATTTGGTTTTTGAATATTTGAAGAGTTTTAAGGATAAAAAAGAATTGGTACTTAAAACAATGGAAGGTATTAAGATCGGTGAAATTAGTCGAGCTAAAAGAGAAGTTGAAAAGTCTTTAGTTGATTTAGTTAGCGAAGAATCTGATTTTTTAGCGGATCCAATGCCAAATTTATATTTTACAAGGGATCCTTTTGCAAGTGCTGGTAATGGAATTATTTTAAATAAGATGTATTCTGTAACGAGAAGTAGAGAAACTATTTATGCTGAATATATATTTAATTATCATCCTGATTATAAAGATCAAGTTTCAAAATATTATGATAGATATTTACCTTATCATATCGAAGGTGGAGATGTTCTTAATTTAAATAATCATATTTTAGCAATTGGTATTTCTCAAAGAACAGAGGCAGGTGCTATCGATGAACTTGCTAAAAATATATTTAAGAATCCTGATTCTGAAATAGATACTATTTTAGCATTTAATATTCCAGTATCAAGGGCATTTATGCATTTAGATACGGTATTTACACAAATTGATTTTGATAAATTTACATATCATCCTGGTATTATGGAAACACTTCAGGTATTTGAAATTACTGAAGGTGATATTCCTGATAGCGATGAAGATTTAAATGTTAGAGAAGTTACTGGTTCTCTTGAAGAAATTTTGGAGAAATATTTGGGTAGAAAGATTACTTTAATTCCATGTGCTGGTGGTGAAAAAATATCTTCCGAGAGAGAACAATGGAATGATGGTACTAACACTTTATGTATTGCTCCTGGAGTTGTTGTTGTTTATCATAGAAATAATATTACTAATAATATTTTAAGGGAACATGGTATTAAAGTATTTGAGATGAGCAGTGCAGAACTTTCTAGAGGTCGTGGAGGTCCTAGATGTATGAGTATGCCACTTGTAAGGGAGGATTTAAAATAATATGGATTTAAGAGGAAGAAATTTTCTAACACTTTTAGACTATACACCTGAAGAAATTAGATATCTTTTGGATTTAGCTAAAGATTTTAAAAGAAAAAAACATGAGGGAGTAGAGCATAGGTATTTAAGTGGTAAAAACATTGTTTTATTATTTGAAAAGACTTCTACTAGAACGAGATGTGCATTTGAAGTTGCTGGTTTAGATTTAGGTATGGGTGTTACTTATTTGGATCCAGGAAGTTCACAAATGGGTAAAAAGGAAAGCATCGAAGATACTGCTAGAGTACTTGGAAGAATGTACGATGGTATTGAATATAGAGGATATGATCAAAAAATTATTGAAGAACTTGCTAATAATGCTGGTGTTCCGGTATGGAATGGGCTTACAACGGAATTTCATCCAACACAAATGCTTGCAGATATAATGACGGTTGAAGAAAATTTTGGTTATTTAAAGGGAATAAAACTTGTATTTATGGGTGATGCAAGAAACAATGTTGCTAATTCGCTTATGGTTGTATGTGCTAAGATGGGAATGCATTTTGTATCTTGTGGTCCTAAAGAGTTATGGCCTTCAGAAGAACTTGTTAAAAGATGTGAGGAAATTGCCAAAGAAACAGGGGCTACAATATCGATGACTGAAGATGTAAAAGAGGCTTCTACTGGAGCTGATGTCATTTATACTGATGTTTGGGTTTCAATGGGAGAACCTGATGATGTATGGGCGGAGAGAATTAAGTTACTTAATCCATATCAAGTAAATAAAGAAATTATGGCTAATGCTAATTCTAATGCTATTTTCTTACATTGTTTGCCTTCATTTCATGATTTGAAGACTACTATTGGAAATGATATTCATCAAAAATTTGGGCTTACGGAAATGGAAGTTACTGATGAGGTTTTTGAATCATCTAATTCTAAAGTATTTGAGGAAGCTGAAAATAGATTACATACGATAAAGGCTGTTATTTATGCTACTATGAGGGAAAGAGATGAGTAAAATTGTTATTGCTTTAGGTGGCAATGCTTTAGGAAAAAATCCAAGTGAACAATTATTGCTTCTTTCAAAGGTAGCAAAAATTATTGTAAAATTAGTTAAAGATGGAAATAAAATTGTACTTACACATGGAAATGGTCCGCAAGTGGGACAAATTGCTCTTGCTATGGAGTATTCTTCAAATAGTGAGGTTAAAACTCCTTCTATGCCTTTTCCTGAGTGTGGTAGTATGAGTCAAGGTTATATAGGTTACCAATTGCAACAATCTATCCAAGATGAATTGGAAAAACAAGGAATTGTTAAAAATTGTGCAACCTTGATAACACAGGTTCTAGTCGATCCAAATGATAGTGCTTTTCAAAATCCAACTAAGCCTATTGGAATGTTTTATAGCAAAGAAGAAGCTATGAAAATTGCAAAAGAAAAGGGATATCAATTTGTTGAAGACTCGGGACGTGGATATAGGAGAGTCGTACCCTCTCCGATGCCTATTGATATTATCGAAAAGAATGTTATTAAACAACTTGTCGATAATGACAATATTGTGATTGCTGTTGGTGGTGGAGGTATACCGGTAATTAAAACAGATAGAATTGAATTATTAGAGGGAGTTGAAGCTGTTATCGATAAAGATAGATCTGGTGCTTTACTTGCAAGAGAGATAGATGCTGATATTCTTCTAATACTTACTGCTGTCGACAAGGTATATTTAAACTATAATACAGAAAACGAAATTGCTCTTGATAAACTTACTGTGGAAGAGGCAGAAAGTTATATTGAGGATGGTCATTTTGCTAAGGGAAGTATGCTTCCTAAAGTTGAAGCTTGTATTGATTTTGTTCGTGATTCTGATAAAAGACAAGCAATTATTAGTTCACTAGAAAAAGCTGGTGAAGCTATTAAAGGAAATACTGGTACGGTAATAAAAAGGAGGTAAAAAAATGGCAAAGAAAAAGTCAAAATTTATGTTATCGGCTTTTTCGATAATTCTAATCTTAATATTTGGATTAGGTATTTTATCGCATCTACTTCCTGATGCACAATTTGTTGGTGAAGAAATTGTTAATGGAAGTGGAACTGTTGGGGCATCTTTATCAGACATTTTGATGTCACCAATATTAGGCTTTGAGGATGCAATAGATGTTTGTATATTTATCATGATGCTTGGTGGATTATTGGCTGTAATTAATAAAACTGGTGCTTTAGAAACTGGTATTAAAGTCTTAGTTCAAAAGCTAAAAGGAAAAGAAATTTATTTGATACCTATACTTATGTTTATATTCTCAATATGTGGAACAACTTATGGTATGCTTGAAGAAACTGTTGGTTTTTATGTCTTATTAGCCGCTACTATGATGGCTGCTGGTATGGATCCATTGGTAGGATCTGCCGTAATTCTTCTTGGTGCAGGTTCTGGATGCTTAGGATCAACTATTAATCCATTTGCAACTGGTGTTGCTCTTAGTTCATTACCTGAAGGAATTCAAGCAAATCAAGGCATTGTACTTTTAATTGCATTATTTTTGTGGCTTTCAACATTAGCTATTTCAATTTTATTTGTTGTTAATTATGCTAAAAAAGTACAGAAAGATAAGGGCTCAACTTTCTTATCACTTAGAGAACAGAAAGCTGCTGAAAAGAAATTTGGTAATTTTGAAGATAAAGAAAATAAAGAAGTTCACTTATCTGGTAAACAAAAAGTTACTCTTATTTTGTTTGGATTAACTTTCCTTGTAATGATTATAGGATTTGTTCCTTGGGGTGAATTTGGAATAACTTTCTTTGATAGTTTTACAGGATGGCTTACTGGTTCTTCTCTTGGAAATTGGTGGTTCTATGAAGCTGCATTATGGTTCTTAATAATGTCAATTATTATTGCTATTATCAATAAGTTTGGTGAAAAAGGATTTGTTGATACATATGTTGATGGCGCTGATGATATGATTGGTGTTATCTTAGTAATTGCAGTTGCAAGAGGTGCTAGTGTTCTAATGTCTGTTACTCATTTAGATAACTATATTATTTATAATGCTGCAGAGTTTTTATCTAGACTTCCTGAGATTGCGTTTGTGCCACTTAACTATTTATTACATGTGATTTTATCGATATTAGTTCCATCATCTTCTGGTCTTGCAACTTTATCGACACCAATTATTGGACCACTTGCCGCTCAACTTGGTTATAGTGTTGAAGTTACTGTTATGACCTTAGTTGCTGCTAATGGTCTTGTAAACTTAATTACTCCTACATGTGGTGCTATAATGGGTGGACTAGCTCTTGCTAAAGTTGAATATGCTACTTGGTTTAAATGGGCATTTAAGATAGTTGTAACTATTGCACTTGCTAATATATTTGTACTTGGTTTATTTACTTTAATATTATAATTAGCTAAATAGATATAAATTATTGAACCGGATTTTTCTGGTTCTTTTTTCTTCTTTTGATATTAAAAAAATTGTTATAAATGAAAATAGTTGAAAAATACATCTTTTTATGTTATTTTTAAATATGAATAGAGGTGTATTGTGATGAATAATAAAAAATACTATATATTTGAAATGAACATGACTACTTTGAATGTTGGATGTATAATTTTACTGATGATTATGATGATTATTAGTATTTTTATATATCCTTCTTTTATAAATGATGTGATAGAGAATGTTAATTTTTTGTTTTTCTTTGTACTTTATTTTTTTTATATGATTTTACATGAAATATTTCATAGTATTGCATATGTTATATATGGTAGTGATTATAAAAAGATTACTTATGGAGTATGTTTGGAAAAAGGGGTTTTGTGTTGTTTGTGTAAGCAAAATGTAGATAGAAGAAATATATTACATTCTTTAATGTTTCCATTATTTTATATTGGAATTGTTACTTATATTATTTCTTTAATATTTAGAATGCCTTTATTATTTTTACTTTCAATTTTTAATATTTCTGGTTGCATAGGAGATATTATTATGTTTATCTTTATATTAAGATTAGATAAGAATATTCAATTTTCGGAATTTGATGATCCTGTTGGTTTTGCTATATATTCTGACAGGGATGTTAGTAATTTGAATCACTTTGGTCTTAGATATATTGAAAGTACTAATGAGCTTAAAAGATGTGATTTAAAAAAGATTAGAGTTAGTAAATTTAGTTTTATATTTTTAATTATATTATTATTATTTGGAACATTAATGGAATTATGGAGATAAGAAATTAAAAGATATTTGTTTATTAGGCATTTATTTTGTGCTTTTTTTTTATCAAATGAATAAATTATTTAGAGGGGTGAATTTTATGGTAAATATTGTTAAACAATTGGTACCTCAAAGTAAGTATAATATAAAATGTCCTTATGAAATGACTCCAACTAGAATAGTGGTTCATAATACTGCTAACGATGCTAGTGCTAGAAATGAAATTAGTTATATGACAAATAATAATTATGAAACTTCTTTTCATTATGCTGTTGATGATAAAGAAATAGTACAAGGTATTGAAGAAAACAGAAATGCTTGGCATGCTTCTGATGGAAATGGTAAGGGTAATAGAGAAGGTATAGCTATTGAAATATGTTACTCTAAATCAGGTGGAGATAAGTTCGTTAAGGCTGAAGAGAATGCTATTGATTTAATAATAGATATTCTAAAACGATATGGTTGGGGAGTTGACAGGGTAACTAAGCATCAGGATTATAGTGGTAAATATTGTCCACAAAGAACATTAGACCTAGGTTGGGATAGATTCATTGAAATGATTAATGATAAATTAAATTCTGTAAGTGATAGTTTTGTAGATGTATTATATCGTGTTAAAACGCAAAAACATGGTTGGCTTCCTGAAGTTAAAAATTTAGATGATTATGCTGGATGGGAAAATAGTCCTATTACTGATGTTGCTATTAAAACTACTAAAGGCACTGTTAAATATAGGGTGCATATTAAAGGTGGAAATTGGCTTCCTTATGTAACTGGTTATAATATCAAAGATAGTAATAATGGTTATGCAGGGAATGGTATGTTGATAGATGCAATAGAAGTGTATTATTATACGCCAAATGATATTAGACCTTATAAGAAAGCCAAATACAAAGTTAATGAATTTCCATGGCAATACGATAATGAGAAAACTAATGGTCAAGATGGATATGCTGGTGTATTTGGAATAAGTGCTACTAAATTTCAAATTATTATTGAATAGTAGAAGAATTAATATGTTATATTTAGATATTCATTATTATTTAAAAAAGAAGCTTACCATAGCTTCTTTAATTATTATGCTTTCTTTCAAGAAAGCATATAAAAATAAAAAATTATTTTTAAATATTTATAAAATGTAAATTAAATTTAATTAACATATAAATTTGTAATTGAATCATTTTTTATTATATGATAAAATTAAGTAAAGGGAAGTGATTTTGTTGATTAAGAATAAAAAAATAACGAGAAATATTAGTGCTGGTATGTATGTTTTGTCTACTTATGGAGCTGGTTGTATGGTAGATACTGTAATGCAAATATCTGCTGGTGATCCGGTTCTTATTTCGGTAGCGGTTAATAAGAATAATTATACTAATGAAATGATTAAAAAGAATAAAAAATTTGCTATTTCTATTTTGGATATGGATGTCGATGCAAACATTATTAAAACTTTTGGTTTCAATTCTTCTAGAGATATGAATAAATTTGCTGAAGTTGATACTATTGAAGTAGATGGAATAGAAGTTATTAAAAATTGTATTGGTTATATGACTTGTGAGGTAGTAAATATAATTGATGCTGATACACATACATTATTTATTGGTAAGATGGTAGGAGCAGATAAATTTAATTATAAAAAGCAAATGACATATAATTATTATCAAGAAAATAAGGATGATATTTTAAAAATTGAATTAGAAAATGGTAAAACCTTCTATGTGTGTACTATATGTGGATATGTTTATAAAGGAGAAGAATTACCAGAAGATTTTGTATGTCCTATATGTTTTGCTTCTAGAGAATTGTTTGAAAAAAAGATGAAATAAAAATATTTTTCTATAATATAAAAAACGTCGAATATTTTCGACGTTTAAATATCAATGGAGCAGATGAGGGGAGTCAAACCCCCGTCTCAGCCTTGGCAAGGCCGAATTCTAATCGTTGAACCACATCTGCAAAAGATACATACTTATTATATTAAAAAATATTAAAAAAATCAACTGTTTTTTATAAAAAATTATAAAAATATTGTATAATAGTTATTAGGTGATAAATTATGTTTGAAAACTTGAGCGATAGATTGCAGAATGTTGTTCATAAGATTAAGGGTTATGGTAAAATAACTGAAGATAATATTAGTGAAATGATGAGAGAGATTAGACTTTCTCTTTTGGAAGCTGATGTTAATTATAAAGTTGTAAAAGAATTTACAAATAATGTCAAAGAGAAAGCTTTAGGAGAAGAAGTTAATAAGAGTTTATCTCCAGGTGAAGCTTTTGTTAAAATTGTTAAGGATGAACTTACTGATTTATTAGGTGGTGAAAATGTTCCTCTTAATGTTAATGGTAATCCTGCTACTCTTATGTTAGTGGGGCTTCAAGGTAGTGGTAAAACTACTACTATTGGTAAACTTTCTAATTATCTTAGAAAGAATAATAAGAAGAAACCTTTACTTGTTGCTTGTGATGTATATAGACCTGCGGCTATTGATCAACTTAAACAAATAGGTAAAGAACTTGGTATTGAGGTTTATTCTGAGGGAAAAAGTAATCCAGTAGATATATCTTCTAACGCAATTAAATATGCTAAAGAAAATGGTTTTGATTATGTGCTTATCGATACTGCTGGTAGATTACAAATAGATGATTTGTTAATGGAGGAACTATCTAATATTCAAAAAGAAATTAACCCTAATGAGACTATTTTAGTTATTGATTCTATGATGGGACAAGATGCTATTAATGTTATAACTGGATTTAATGATAAAATAAAATTAACAGGTGTTATACTTACTAAACTTGATGGCGATACTAGAGGTGGTGTTGCTTTATCTGTTAAACAATTGACTAATTTGCCAATTAAATTTGTTGGTGTCAGTGAAAAGATGGATGGTCTTACTCCTTTTTATCCTGAAAGAATGGCTTCGAGAATAATTGGGATGGGAGATATTTTATCCATAGTTGAAAAAGTTCAAAATGAAATTGATGAAAAGGAAGCTGAGAAAACTGCTAAAAAAATGATGAAGGGTAATTTTGATTTGGAAGATTTTTTAGCACAGCTTAATCAGATTAAAAAACTTGGTCCTCTTGAGAATATATTGAAGTTACTTCCTGGTGCTAAGAAAATGGGACTTGATAAGGTAAATATTGATCCTAATATTATGAAGAAAACAGAAGCTATTGTTTTATCTATGACTGTGGAGGAAAGAAGAAATCCTAGTATCTTAAAAGCTAGTCGCAAAAAGAGAATCGCGGATGGTTCTGGGACTACTGTTACTGATGTTAATAAGCTACTTAATCAGTTTGAGGAAATGAAAAAAATGATGAAAATGATGAGTAATGGTAATTTTAAAATGCCATTCTAAGATTAAATATTATTATGTATTACATAACAATTTTATGTAATAGAAAATTTGGTTTATGGAACTATGATGTTAGTAATTAATTTTGTTTAAAAATAGACTTCTTTACTATCTACATATTTAGTATAAACATATTATATTTGTAGATAGGAGGATAAATTATGAATTATAGTGATGGTTTTAACCAAAGTATGTATGATGGAGATATTGATATCAATATTACTAATACAAATCAAAATGTTAATGACAACACTAATATGAATTACAACAATGTTGGATATCAAGGTGGTGCTATGATGGGTACTACTACTTGTCCTGTTGTAGAGACTCCAAGAGAAAGAGTTGTTTATAGAAATATTTATCATACTGTACCACATGTATGTCCTATAAACACAAGAGTTGTAAATAATCATATTTATAGACATACATATCAACCAAGGTATAGTTGTTGTGAAGAGAATGTTGTTACTAATGAGCAATGTGGATCTTGTTGTCAATTTAGATAGAGCTTAGGCTCTTTCTTTTTTTACGCACTTTTGTTTGTTAAAACAAGTGTATCAAATTTGCTTTATAATGTATTTTAAATAAAGGAATGTTATGGTTATGATGATAAAAAATATAAAAAAGTGATTGACTTTGATTATATGATGGTTTATACTTTGGCTGCAATTGCAAAAATTTAAAAAATTATTTTTTTGGGAGGTTTTAGTTGAAGAAGTTTGTATTTTTTATTACTTTATTTTTACTTATTTGTGTAAGAGTATCTGCAGATACTATGGCACTTAGTAGTGAAAGATTTGATGATACCTATGTTTACTATTATGATAGTAACCTTGGTAGAACTAGGTATTTGGAGGCCAGTAAATATTCGTTTGGTGGTAATGTTGCTTATTGTCTGGAAATAGGAAAGTATATTAGTAGTGTAATTTATCAACCTGCTGCCAATTTTGATGGGATTAATATTAATGATGATGATCTTGAATATATTAAAATAATTGGTTACTATGGTTATGATTATCCAGGACATCATACTGATAGGTTTTATATGGCAGCACAGGAACTTATTTGGGTACGTCTTATTAGAACTAATATTAAGTGGACTACGGGCTTTAATCCTGATGTTTTTGCTAATTTAAGTAAAGAAAAAGAAGAAATTTATAATTTATACCGAAGTCATTATAAAAAACCATCTTTTGATAATGAGAAAATTGAAGTTGTATTAGGAAAAGAAACGGTACTAGAAGACTCTAATAATGTTTTATCTATGTATGTTTCTAACAGTAATGATGTTTTGATAGAGGGTAATAAGCTTATTATTAAAAATACTTTTAAGGGTAATGAGATAGTTTTAAAAAGACCAATTTATACTAATAAGAATTTTATTTTATATTCTTCTGGTAATTCACAAAAAATGATGTCATCAGGAGGTATTGAAATTCCTTGTAGTAATCTAAAAGTTAAATTAGTTGGTGGTAGTTTGAAAATAAAAAAACTAGATAAGGACACTGGTAGTGATATTCCAAGTGGAGAAGCTACTCTTAATGGAGCTGAATATGAATTGTTTGATTCTAGTAATAAATTGGTTGATACTTTGATTATTGGTAAGAAGGAAAAAATAGATAATTTGCCTTTGGGTAAATATTATTTAAGAGAAAGTAAGGCTAGTAATGGTTATTTACTTGATTTAAATACTTATGAATTTGAGATAACTGAAGATAATCTTGATATTAACCTTGCGGTATATGAAGATGTTATTAAGAGAAAAGTTGATATTTTTAAAGTTTATGCTAGTGATGAAACTGGTATTTTGACAGGAGAACCTAATATTGATTTTGAAATTTATAATAGGAAAGGTGAATGCATAAGTAAGATAACTACTGATCAAGATGGATATGCTAGTATTGTTCTTCCTTACGGAGTTTATACTTTTAAACAAATTAATAGCACTGAAAACTATTATAAAGTAGATGATTTTACTGTAACAATTTCTGAATATGATGAAAGACCAATATATAAACTTATTTCTAATAGTGAGATTAAGGCTAAAGTTAAGGTTATAAAGAAGGATGTAGATACTGGGGAGAATATTATTAATAGTAAAATTAAATTTAAAATATTTGATGTTAAGAAGAATGAATTTGTATCGTTTAAATTAAGTTATCCAGAAGATAATACTATTTCAGAATTTGAAATAACTAAAGATGGAACTTTTGTTACTCCATTAGAATTATCTTCGGGTGAATATATTTTGTATGAAGTTGATAATAATATGGATGGTTATTTATATAATAAAAATGGTGTTAAGTTTACAATTGGGGAAAATGCTAATTTGATTAATGATGAAGCTTATGGCATTATAGTCGAAGTTCCTTTTTATAATAAAGTAGTGAAGGGTAAAATAATCATTAATAAATATGGAGAAGATATTATTTATAAGAATAATTCATATTATTATAAAAAAATATATCTTGATGAGACTTATTTTGATGTGTATGCAAAAGAGGATATATATGAAAATGGGAAACTTATTTATTCAAAAGGTGATTTAGTAGGAGAAATTATTACTGATGATGGTGGTGAAGGTGTACTTGATAATTTACCTTTGGGAAAGTATTATTTAAAAGAGACTAAATCAAATAATGGTAATGTTATTGATAGTAATATTTATGATATAGAACTTAATTATAAAGATCAATATACAGAAGAAATTGTTTATGAACTTGATGTTTATAATTATTTTGAAAAGGGTAAACTTACTATTAATAAATTTGAATCTAACAGCAATATTAGATTAGCTAATACTTTAATTGAAATAAGAAATATGGATAATGAAGTTATTTATAATGGATATACTGATAGTAATGGACAAATTGTTATAGAAGATTTGTTATATGGAGAATATTATATTTCAGAAGTTGAATCTAGTACGGGTTATAGGATACTTGAGGATAAAATATACTTTAAATTAGATAGTGATAATTTAAATATTGATATATATAATGAAAGAATAGAGGTTCCAAATACGGGTATTGATGTCGGACTCATAAATATAGCGTTTTTGTTTATAATTATTTTTGGTATAGTTTTAATTATTTTATTTTGGGAAAATAAAAGAATAATGATTTTAAGTGGTGTAGTTATTATGTTTGGTATATTATATCTCGGTATTTATTTTTATAGATATTATAGTGATTGTTCTAGAAATAAGAAGAGTGTAGAAGCGTTTTTTAATAATGAAATTGATAATAACTACGATGAAAAATATCGATATAAAGGGGTGCTATCGATACCTTCGATTGGGTTAGAGAGAGGAATACTTGAAATAGATAATGAATATAATGATGCTAAATATAATATTGAACTTGTCAGTGAAAATGAAGACACGATTATTCTTGCTTCACATAATGGTAATAATTATAATTCTTATTTTGGAAATTTAAGTAAATTGGAACTCGGTGAAGATATAAATTATTATTATAATAATAAAATTTATAAATATATTTATAGTGATAGTTATGTGATAAAGAAAAATGGATATGCTGATATTTATTGTAAAAAAGATCAAAGTAGTATTATTTTAATTACTTGTTTAGATGGTAATGATGACGCACAAATTGTCCATATTGGTTACTTAAAAGAGGTAAGGCCTTATGAAAAGGGGTAGTGTGATATTTGCTACTCTTTTTTCTTGATTTTTTGTATGTATCGTGTTAGAATTATAATAGATGGGAAGGTAAGATATGACAAATAGGAAAAATGATATTAAACCTAAGAAACTCACAGATCATATTACTTATCGCATTATTGATAATACAATTTATTTATTTCAAGAAAAAGAAGATATTTTAGATGATGAGTTAAAGACTGCTTTTAAAAAATTATCTTTGATGATTGATGATTATGATATTTATTATATAAATATTTCTGCAAAAAAGATTGAAGATAGAAAAGAATTTTATCAAAAACTTGGTTTTACTCTATCGTATTATGATGTTAATAAATTAAATAAACTATATGCAGGTAATAAGAATAAAAGTTTATATAAATGCTATGGTATTATGACTAAGAAGGATTTTTTTGATGGAATGAATGAAAGTAAAAAAAATGAATATAGTGAAAATAAAATGATAGTTAGTTCGAATTCTGGATATGTGAGTAATTTATTACTTTTATTTGGAGGTATTATTTTACTTTGCTATTTTTGTATAGAAGGGGCTATTTATTTGGTTAAATAGAAAGGAAATTGAGTATGACAGTTAATAGTGTATTAGTTATTTTACAAAAAATAATAGATATTTCTTTGGTTTGGATGATTATTTATTTTATACTTAAGAATATTAAAAATAATGTTAAGATGGTTTTATTATTTAAGGGAGTTTTAGTTATTTTAATTGTTAAGATACTTTCTGATACTTTAAATTTAACGACAATTGGTTTACTACTTGAGTACGTCATTATGTGGGGGCCTCTTGCTCTTATTATTATATTTCAACCTGAAATTAGAAGCATTTTAGAGCACATTGGTAGAAAACAGTTATTAGGTAGACATAAAGTTCTTACTTTAGATGAGAGAGAAAAATTGGTTTATGAAGTTATGTCTGCGGTTGATTATCTTAGGAAATCAAGAATTGGGGCTTTAATTGTTATCGAGAGAGATATTAGTTTGAATGAATATATTGAAAGAAGTAAACCTATTTATGGAGATATTTCTTCAGAACTTCTTATTTCAATATTTTTCCCTAGAAATCCACTTCATGATGGTGGGGTAATTATTCAAGGTAATAAAATCACTTCGGCTGGTGCAGTATTTCCAATAAGTATTAATAGTAAAATTAGTAAAAAACTTGGTACTAGACATAGGGCTGCGATTGGAATTAGTGAAGAATCTGATGCAATAGCGGTAGTAGTAAGTGAAGAAACTGGTAAGATATCAATTGCTATTGGTGGTAATTTAAATTATAATCTTTCTTTAGATGATGCGAGAATGATTTTAGTAGAAGAACTTAAACCAAAGAAAGAAGTTCTCCTAGATGATGAATTTGAAGATGATAAGGAGGAAGATAATAATGAAAATGCTTAAGAAAATTATTAGGGCTATAAAAAAAATCTTCCGAGGAATTGGTAATTTTATAGATACATTTATTGTTACTCCAATTACTAAATTTGGTTTATTTATAGGAGAAAAGACAGACAAGCAAGCTGGTAAATTTGAAAAATGGTTAAATAAGAAGAATACTTTGGTTTTTATTTCTTTACTCGTGGCACTATTATTATTTTTCTATGTTGATAGTCAGGCTAGTACTGTAATTGATAGTGCTGCGGAAGTTTTACAAAATCAAAAGGTTGAAGCTACTTATAATAAGGAGGCCTATGTTGTAGAAGGTTTACCAGAAACAGCGGATGTTACTTTAATTGGTAGAACTGTTGATTTATATTTGGCTAAACAATTATCTACTGGTAAGGTAACGGTTGATTTGTCTGATTTGAAAGAGGGTACTCATAAAGTTGATTTAAATTATGATAGCCCTATTAATTCGGTTACTTATAAATTAGATCCTTCTAGTATCACGGTTAATGTGTATCCAAAAGTTTCTGCGACTAAGACTATTACAGTTGATGTTATTAATAAAGATAAATTAAATAGTAAATTATCTGTTCAATCTGTAACAATTGATAAAGAAGAAGTTATTATTAAGGGTACTGATGATGATAAGTCTGTTCATAATATTAATAAAGTTGCTACAGTTAAAGCACTTGTTGATGTTGGTGGTATTGTTGATCCTAAGGCTGGAGTTAATACTTTGAAAGATGTTAAGTTAGTTGCTTATGATAAGTATGGTAATGTTGTTGATGTTGAGATAGTACCTGAAAAGGTAACTGCTACGGTTAATATTGAGTCATATAGTGGAGAAGCTAAAATTAAAATAATACCTACTGGTACAGTGGCTTTCGGCAAAGCTATTAGTTCAATATCGTCTTCTGTTAATACTATAAAGATTTACGGTGAAGAAGAAGTTGTTAGTAGATATGGTGATTCATATATTCCGATAGAAGTTGATGTAACTGGTTTGTCTGATAGTAAAAATTATACAGTTGTTGTTCCTAAACCTGAGGGTATTAGGGAGGTATCGGAAAAAACTATTACAGTTAAGATATCTGTCGGTAATGAAGAAAGCATAGAAGTGAATGATATTAAAATTGATGCTATTAATTTGGGACCAAATTTAAAAGCTGCCGCTATAGGAGAAAATTCTTCGAAAACAACTGTTATTGTAAAAGGAACAAGAGAAGTTTTAGATGCAATAGATCCTACAACAATTAGAGCTACTGTTGATTTAGCTGGTTTAGATGAGGGAGAACATAATGTTAAAGTCAATGTTACTGGTGATGAGGTTAAAGCAAGTTATGTGGCTAAGACAACAATGATAAAAGTTAAGATAACGAGAAATTAATGTTTAAAATTGACAAGTTTTGTCGAAACTAATGCAAATATTTTGGAATTATGATATCCTTTGAATAAAGGAGGACGATAATAAATGCCGGGTTATGTGTTAGTGGAGGATATACTTGATGAGATGAGTCAGAATATTAGTTATATTAAATTAAATAGTTATTTGAAGAGGAGAAATGAATGATTTCTCTTTTTTCTATGTTGAAAAATGAATTTATTTATTGTATAATTATCATTAGGAGATGTTAGATGTGAAAAAAATTGCTTTAGTGATGTCAATGATTTTGGTATTATTAGTAGGATGTAGCAAAGAAACTGATGCTGAAAAATTTAAAAATGAATATGAAAGTTTAAATGGACAAACTTCTCAAAGCGGTAAAAAATATTTGAATGTTGAAATAGAAAAAGATAATATAATTAAATATGTTTCTATTAGTGAATTACTTGATGTAATTAAAAATGAGACGGGAGTTATATACTTAGGATTTCCTGAGTGTCCTTGGTGTAGAAATGCTGTTCCTGCACTACTTGAAGCTGCTAATTCTACTTCAATTGAGACGATTTATTACTTGAATATGTTTGATGTAAGAGATAAATTATCTTTAGATAATGATGGTAATATTGTTACAGAAGTAGAGGGCGCTAAGGGATATACTGATTTACTTAATGCTCTTGATACTATTTTAGATGATTATGTGATTTCTGATGAAGATGGTAATGAAGTGAAAACTGGTGAAAAAAGAATATATGTTCCACTTGTGATATTTGTTCGTGATGGTGAAATAGTTGATTATCATGCTGATACTGTTTCGTCACAAACTGATCCTTATGTAGCTCTTACTAATGAAGAAAAGAATGAACTTATTAATATTTATAAGAAAAAAATTAATAAAATAACAAGTAATACTTGTACAGATCAAGGTAGGTGTTAATTATGGCTAAAAATAAAAAAGAAACTGTAAAGGAAGAAACAGTTAAATTAGAAAAATTAAATGATAGAAAAGTTAATAATACTGTAAGTGATAGTTTTTATTATATACTTGGTATTGTTATATCTTTTGTTCTTATATTTGCTACACAAGAGTTTTTAAGTACAATTAATTATTTGTTTGTGGTTATTTTTGTTGTAATAGCGGTTGTTCAAATAATTAATTTTATTATGGATAAGGAATATAAACAGAGAAATTATTCGGGTATGATTATCTGTATAATGTGTATATGGATGGCGATGTTTATATTCAAGTATGGTGATTTTTTGTTTTTGGAAATGCTTCCAGTACTTGTTTCACTTTTATTATTTATAATGGCTACGAGTAGTTTTACTAAATATTTTGATTATAAATTAACTGGTAATTTAATCATTTCGATTATTTCGATAATACTTGGTGTAATGCTTCTTTTTGTACCTAAAAGTATTATGTATATCTTATTTAAAATTACTGGCTTTTATATTTTGATTATGATAATACTTGATTTTATTGATTATAAGAAGAAACACTAATTATAGTGAATTATTAGTTACCTATAAACCATGGATGTTTATAGGTTTTTCTTTTACTTTTAATAAAAAACTGTTAAACATTAGTTAAAATTTCACCAATTTATAATATAGATAACAAACAAAG